>NZ_JBEOZU010000001.1:131674-252470 GCF_040298185.1 Streptomyces sp. NPDC001634
GGGCGCCCCCCCCACAAACCCTCGCGCTCCCCCGCGCGGGTCGGCGGGCGGGCGCGGGCCCCCACCACCCCCCCCCGCCCGCCCCCCCCCGCCTGCGGGGCCCCCCCCGGCCCCGCCACACGCCGGTGGCACGGGTGTTTCCCGCTGCCGGGGTGACGGTCGGCCTGAGCGGCGAGGGCGCGGTCAGCCGAGGCACACCACCAGCACGCAGACCTGCGACGGCGAACCCGTGGTGGGCGCGGGGCTCGCCTGCGTACCTGACGAGTCCGTGCCGTGCGCGGGCGGGGACGTCTGCTGCGGCGTCGTCTGCGTGGGGGTGGCGGTCGTTGCGTGTGCGGACGGTGAAGCGGTCTGCGGCCGAGCAGCCGACGGTGTCGTCTGTCGGGGCGAGGCGGCGGCGTCCGGCCGAATGCCCGGTGGCGTGGTGCTGGGCACGACGGAGAGGGTCTGCTGCCGGGGGAGATTGGTCTCCGTCGGCCGCACCTGGGGGGTGGGCGAGGAGCGATGGGCGTCGGGCCCGGCGGAGAGCGGATGCGCGGGCTGCGTCTGCTGCTCCTCGGTGGCGCCGAGGCTCCCGTCCTCGGGTGCCGTGGCCGCCTGTGCCCGGTCGGCGGACTGCCGGTCCATCGCGGCCAGGGTCAGGCCGCCCCCGACGAGTGCGACGGCCGTCGCGACCGCGGCCCTGCGCTTGTTCTTCCTCCAGCGGGCCAGCTGGCGACGCCGGGCGGCGCGCCCCTGCGACGGGCGCGGCACCCCGTCGACGTCGTCGGCCGGGCCCGTTTGCGGGACGGAGTCCGGCCCCGCCCCGATCGCCGCCTCGTCATGAAGAGGGCCGTCGTGCCACGTGTCCGAGGCCGCGAACTCCGATGGCGTCGTACCGCTCGCCGCCCCGCCCACCGTCGCCGCGACCCGGCCGCTGCGACCGTCGGCGAACGGGGTGATGTCAGGAGCGTAGGCGCCGCACCCCGGGCACACCAGGGCACCGTTGAGATGTCGGCGACACGAGGAGCAGTAGTCCATCTGTGGTCTTCCTGAGTTGGCTGCGCCATCGGCCCGCCCGGCCGCGGCGTGTGCTTGTTCGCATATGGGATCGAGCGTCAAGCACGCTAACGAGGCTTCTTAAAGGCTGTGTGCAGCCCGTGTGTCCCTCCTGCACAGATTCTCTGGGAGTCCTCAGGGGGTCCTCAGGGAGTCGCCCGAAAGCCCACGGAGCCCGCTTCGCGGGGGAGGCGACTGTCACGAAAGGTGGAGGTGGGCGGGAGCGCAATCCGGAAGGGTCCGTGCGGCCGCCGTGGAGGCAAGGGCGCAGGGCGAGATGACCGAGGGCCCCGGTCAGAGGGCCGGGGTGCCGTGGCCGGGGAGTCCCGCGCCGCCGAGGCGCGTCAGCAGGGCGGACAGTCGGCCGATGTCCTCCTTGCTCCACGGGGGCGCGGCGAAGATCTCGCCGGCGATCTGCTCGGCCGTGGCGAGCATGTCCGTCAGGCGTTCTCGGCCGGTGTCGGTCAGTGCCGCATAGGCCACCCGGGCGTCACGAGCATCCGTCTCGCGGGTCACCAGCCCGATCCGCTCCAGCGGCGCCAGTCCCCGGGTCACCCCCGAGGCGGTCAGCCCCAGCGCCTCGGCCAGGTCCACCCGGCGCATTCGGCCGCCGGGGGCCTGCCCCAGACGCAGGAGCATCGTGAAGTCGGCCAGGCTCACACCGTGGAGCCCGCCCAGGCTCGCGTCGAACCGTTTCACGAGAGTCACCTGCGCCCGTACGAGACGCAATGACGCGTCCAGGGCATCACTCATTGCCACCTCCTTGACTGCTCAAGCTTACAGGACAGTTGAGCAGTCAAGGATTTGTTCAGTTGATGGCCGCGGTGGACGACGGTCGGGGCAGGAATCAGGTGTACTTCTGGGCTGCGGCGCGGCGCTGCCGTTTGCCGAGGGGTGCCTGGGAGAGGTCCTCGGCCGTGGACCTGAGGTTCTTGTAGCCGTAGCCGCGCTGGGTCAGCCAGGCCTTCGCCGCTTCTTCGGCGCGTTCCGTCGCCTCCAGGATGTCCTCCTCTTCCTCTCCCGAGTCCAGGAAGCGGAAGGTGAAGGCGGACCGTGCCGCGAGGTCGTAGCTGAGGTGTCCCTCAGGGGTGAACGCCGCGCGCAGCACGTCGTGCTCCGCGGCCCGGGACTGGAGTTCGGCCCGCTGGTCGGGGGTGAGTCCGTCGAAGACACCGCGGACGATGACACGGAAGGTACGAGTACTCATCCCGCGACCCTAACCAGCGGGATCGGCGGGGCTCTACTGTGTTTCCGGCAACCGGTGACCTGGCGGCGCCGGTTCGAGGTCGTCGGCGAAGTGCCGGAAGCCGTGCCGGTCCCGGTGGAGCCTCCACAGGGTGTCGGCGAGGACGGCGGGGTCCTTCCTGTGGTGTCCGGGGATGATCGCGCCGGGGATGATCAGCTGCGCCACATGAATGCCCTCGTCCGCGAGCGTGTCGTGCAGCAGCCGGCCATAGGCGCTCTCGGCGGCGAAGGCGATCGAGGTTCCCGCGCGTTCGGGGTGCGGGACAGCGGCGGTGCCGCCGTTGACGAACAGGACGGTGCCGCGGCCCAGTTCGCGCATGCCGGGCAGGATGTGTCGTACGGCGGTGACAGGGCCGTAGAGCGAGAACTCGATCGGGCCTTCGAGGTCGTCGGGGGCGGTGTCCAGGACGGGGCGCATGAAGTCCGTGTGCGGGACCGGGCTGTACTGGAGAACCTCGATCGGGCCCAGGGTGGCGGTCGCCGCGTCGAGGGCCGCGGTGAGCGTTGTCGGGTCGCGTACGTCGGCGGCGAAACCGCGAGCGGTCACGCCATCGGCTGCGAGCTCGGAGGCGAGGGCGTCCAGCCGCTCCTGATCGCGGGCGATCAGCGCGACGTCGTAGCCCTCACGCCCGAACCGCCGTGCGACGGCGGCGCCGAGACCGGGACCGGCTCCGATGATGGCGATGGTTGTCATGATGTCTCCGAGTGGTTCATGGACGTCTTGGGTCTTTCCGGGGCGTTCCCTGCTCACGAGGCGATGATGAGTCGCTTCGCGGACGGTATCGGCCGGCATGGCGCGACACGAGCCTTGACGGCCTGGCCGGTGGGGCCACCACCGGGTCGATGTACACAGCGCCGTGGCGGCCGTACTTGGCGCAGTGCGCGGCACATCGATCCGGTCGTGGACGGTGGAGTCGGTCTCCGGGCCGACGGTGACGTCCTTGGCGACGACACCCGAACCGACCTGGCCACCGACGCGGCGATGACCAGGCTTTCGCTCAGGCCGTTCAGGATCCGGACGCGGTCCGCGTCGAGCGTGCCGAACACGGCCGCCGCCGGGGCACCGCCGACGTGGCGTCCGGTGATGAACACGCCGCCCGCGACGCCGGAGTGGTTGGGGGACGGTCATGGCGACCTCCGCCGAGCCGGTTCGGCCGCACCTGGCCGGGCCACCGGCGACGACGCGGCCGCCAAGGCGGACGTGGCCCGGCTGCTGGACGCCCTGGGCTACGACGCGGTGGATATCGGCACGCTCGCGGACAGCCGGCGCAACTGGCCGGGCACGGCAGCCGACCGAGGCGACGCGGACCGGATCGGGAGGAAGGTGCAGGCGTCCCCGGCACGCCCTGCCGCGTGGGCGCGGCAGGTGTCACTCGGCGCGATCGCGTATCGCCGAGAGCAGACGGCGCATGCCGATCGCGTGCCCGCCGGTCCCGATGACCAGTCGTCGGTAGAGGCCGCCGGCCCGGCCGGGAAAGACGGCACGGCTTTCGGCACGCAATCGCGAGTGGTACGGACCGACGTGTTCGAGCCGGAAGATGAGTGCGTAGGACGAGAAACGATGGCTCCCTTCAAGGATCAGCTCTCGTCCGGGAACCGCGGCGACGACCCGGAAGCCGGGAAACGTCGAGCCCTCGGCAAGGGGTCGTGGCCCGGCCGCCGTGCGGTCCGGGCAACCCACCAGTCGCGCGTAACCGGCCGCGCCGGGACGGGAGAAGGAACGGTCCAGTGTCCTGCCCAGGCTGCGCCAGACGTCGTCGACCCCGGCCGCGATGTCCGTCGTGTGCTCATCGATGTACGGCAACGAGGAGATCCGCATCGTGTCCCTCCGCATCGAGTCCTCCGCGAGGTCCGTCGAACTGCCGTGGCCCGGCGGCTGCCCGGAACTGCCCGGTCACATGATGACGGCCGCTCAGCCGACCTGGGGAGGTGTCGTCCGGACCAGGCCGGACTGGTAGGCGATCGCGACCAGTTGGGCGCGGTCGCGGGCGTCCAGCTTCGTCATGGCCCGGTGGACATGGGTGCGTACGGTCAACGGGCTCACGAAGAGCTTCTCGGCGATCTCGGTGTTCGACAGGCCCTCCGCGGCCAGGGCCGTCACCTCGCGTTCCCGGGCGGTGAGCGAGGCCAGGGTCTCGGGGGCGGGCAGTGGTGTGCCCGGAGCGGGCGCGCTCAGGAAGCGGGTGATGAGGGCCCGGGTGGCGACCGGGGAGAGCAGGGAATCGCCCGCGGCGAGCGTGACGTCATCCCGGGGCAGGACCGACGCCGGGGGCGCGCGGTGTGCTCAGTCGTGGGCCGCCCACAGGCCGCGGACATGCCCGAGGTGCCGGGTCATCACCTTGCGCACGGCCTCCTCGTCCCGTTCCAGCAGAGCGTCGAGGAGTTCGAGGTGCTCCTCGGCGGAGGCGAGCAGCCGGCCGGCCTCGACCAGGGCGGTCAGCCCGTACAGGCGGGACCGCTTGCGCAGATCGCCGACGACCTCGACGAGGTGCGCGTTGCCGGCGAGGGCGAGCAGGCCGAGGTGGAAGCGGGTGTCGGCCTCGACGTACGCGATGAGGTCCCCGGCCGCCGCGGCGGCGACGATCTCCCGGGCGGCCGGGCGCAGGGCCTCCAGCGAGACCCGGTCGGCGGTGCGCGCCAGCTCCACCGTGGTGGGGATCTCGATGAGGGAGCGGATGTGCGTGTACTCGTCGAGCTGCTTCTCGGAGACGACGGTGACCCGGAAGCCCTTGTTGGGGACGGTGTCGACCAGCCCCTCCTTGGCCAGATCGAGCATCGCCTCGCGCACCGGGGTCGCCGAGACACCGAAGCGGGCGGCGAGCGTCGGTGCGGAGTACACCTCGCCGGGGCGCAGTTCGCCCGTGATCAGTGCGGCCCGCAGCGCGTCGGCGACCCGCTCCCGGTAGCTGCTCTTCTTGCCGCCCAGCGTGGGCAGGGCGGGAGCGGCGGAGGGCGAGCTGGTGCGCGGGGCGGCCATGGGGTGTCTCCTCGGGAGGGTGCAATGTCACGCGCCACCAGTATCCCCGCGAGGGGGGAGGCGGCGCGTGGCGGCTAGAGGGCGAAGCCCGCCGGGAACGGATCCTCCGGGTCCAGAAGGTACTGGGCCGTACCGGTCACCCAGGCCCGCCCTGTGAAGCTGGGCAGCACCGCGGGGAGACCCGCTACCTCCGTCGTGCCGAGCAGGCGTCCCGTGAACCGCGTACCGATGAACGACTCGTTCACGAACTCGGTGTGCAGGGGGAGTTCACCGCGCGCGTGCAGCTGGGCCATGCGTGCGCTGGTGCCCGTACCGCACGGGGAGCGGTCGAACCAGCCGGGGTGGATGACCATCGCGTGCCGGGACAGACGGGCGGTGGCACCCGGTGCGTACAGATGGACGTGATGACAGCCGCGGATCGTCGGGTCCTCGGGATGGACGGGTTCCTCCTCCGCGTTGATGGCGTCCATCAGCGACAGCCCCGCCGCGAGGATCTCGTCCTTGCGGGAGCGGTCGAAGGGCAGCCCGAACTCCTCCAGCGGCAGGATCGCGTAGAAGTTGCCGCCGTACGCGAGGTCGTACGTCACCGTCCGCCCGTCGGGCAGGGTGGCCTTGCGGTCGAGGCCCACGGAGAAGGACGGCACGTTCTTGAGAGTGACCGTCTTCGCGGCCCCGCCCTCCACCGCGACCTCGGCCACGACCAGTCCCGCCGGGGTGTCCAGACGGATGGTGGTCACCGGCTCGACCACCTCGACCATGCCCGTCTCGACGAGCACGGTCGCCACCCCGATCGTGCCGTGCCCGCACATCGGCAGATAGCCGGAGACCTCGATGTAGACGACGCCCCAGTCGCAGTCGGGGCGGGTGGGCGGCTGGAGGATCGCGCCGCTCATCGCCGCGTGCCCGCGAGGCTCGTTCATAAGCAACTGCTTGACGTCGTCCCGGTGTTCACGGAACCACAGGCGCCGCTCGTTCATGGTCGCGCCGGGGATGGTGCCGATCCCGCCGGTGATCACGCGGGTCGGCATGCCCTCGGTGTGGGAGTCGACGGCGTGCAGGACGAGTTTGCTGCGCATGGCGCTCCTTGTTTTGCGCTCGGTTCGCCTCCGGGGCGCCTGAGCCTGTGTCGAGACCGACCGTGCTCAACCCTTCGGGCCTCCGCGCTCCCCCAAGCTCTCGACTTCGCTCGAGCAGGGAGGTGCCCCCATGGCCTCTCGACACAGGCGCGCCCCTTCGGCTCACTCGCTTGACTTGTTCACGCGAGCCCCGCCGCGACGGCCTTCTCCGTGGCGGCGCGGACGGCGGCCTCCTGGTCCTGCAGCAGCGGGACACGGGGCGGGCGCACGGGACCGCCGTACCGGCCGACGACGTCCATCGACAGTTTGATCGCCTGTACGAACTCGACCCGGGAGTCCCAGCGCAGCAGCGGGTGCAGCTGCCGGTAGAGCGGCAGGGCGGTGTCGAGGTCGCCCGCGACAGCGGCGCGGTACAACTGCACCGAGGCCCGGGGCAGGGCGTTCGGATAGCCGGCCACCCAGCCCTTGGCACCCGCGACCGCCAGTTCCAGCAGAACGTCGTCGGCGCCGATCAACAGATCGAGTTCCGGGGCGAGTTCGGCAAGCCGATAGGCGCGGCGGGGGTCGCCCGAGAACTCCTTGACCCCCTGGATGAAGCCCTCGACGTGCAGCTGGGCAAGGAGTTCGGGGACGAGGTCGACCTTGGTGTCGATGGGGTTGTTGTACGCCACGATCGGCAGGCCCGCCCGCGCGACCTCCCCGTAGTGGGCGAGGACGGAGCGCTCGTCGGCGCGGTACGTGTTCGGCGGCAGCAGCATCACCGACTCGCAGCCGGCGTCCCGTGCCTGCTCGGCCCAGCGACGGGCCTCCGCCGACCCGTACGCGGAGACCCCGGGCATCACCCGCGCCCCGCCGATCGCGGACACGGCGGTCTCCACGACCTTGGCGCGCTCCTCGGGGGTGAGCACCTGGTACTCGCCGAGCGAGCCATTGGGCACGACGCCGTCACAGCCGTTCTCCACGAGCCAGGCGCAGTGCTCGGCGAACCGGCCGTGGTCGACGCCGAGTCCGGCGGTGAGCGGGAGGGCGGTGGCGACGAGGACGCCGCGCCAGGGACGGTGCTGGGAGGTGGTCATACGCGATCCCCCATTCGAATGATGTGTGACATATTACTGATGGTCCTCTTCGTGCTGATGGTCCTGTTCCGGCTCCCGGGCCAGCACTCCCAGCGGAACCGGCCGGGCGAAAGGCCTGCGCGTCACCGTCTCCGCGCACCCGGCGATCCCGGCGACCGCGGGCCCGCACATCCGCCCCTGGCACCAGCCCATCCCGGCCCGCGTGAGCAGCTTGACGGTCCGCAGGTCACCGGCGCCCAACTCCTCGACGGCCGCCCGTACGGCCCGGGCGGGCACCTCCTCGCAGCGGCACACAACGGTGTCGTCGGTGACCTGATCGGTCCAGTGGCCGGGCGGCGCGTACACGTTGTCGACCGCGTCGAAGAACCTTCGCAGCGCCGCCCGGCTCCTGGCGGCGCGCTCCCACTCCCGGGGATCAGGTGCGGAGCCGGTGCGGCGGGCCGCGATCGACCGCCCGGCGATGTGCCCCTCGGCGAGAGCGAGCGCCGCGCCGCCGATGCCGGTGGCCTCGCCCGCGGCCCACACCCCCGGGACGTCGGTGCGCTGTTCGTCGTCGACGTGCACGTTCACCCCGTCGAGGCGGCAGCCGAGGGTCTCGGCGAGGTCGGTGTGCGGGAGCATGCCGTGCCCGACGGCGAGGGTGTCGCAGGGGATACGCCGACCGCTGCCGGACCGTACGCGTCCGTCGGTGTCGAGCGCGGCGACGGTCACCGCCTCCAGCCGGTCCGTGCCATGGGCCTCGACCACGGCGTGGTGGGCGAGGATCCGTACCCGGTGCCGCAGCAGCCGGGCCGCGTACAGGGCCGCTTCGACTGCCTTGTCCGGTTGGGCGGCCAGGGTTCCGGCGTGCCGAGCGAAGGCCCTCGGATCGGCGGACTCCACCAGCGCGGCGACCGTGACACCGGCCGCCGCGAGCCCGGCCGCGACCGGCAGCAGCAGCGGCCCGGTCCCGGCCACGACCGCCCTGCGTCCCGGCACCACGAGAGAGCCCTTCAGCATGGCCTGCGCGCCACCGGCGGTGACGACACCCGGCAGGGTCCAGCCGGGGAAGGGCAGCACCTTCTCGTAGCCTCCGGTGGCCAGAAGCACGGCCTCGGCCCGTACGGCGACCGGCTGCTCCTGTTCCGGCCCGAGCAGAGCGTGCACGGTGAATCCCCCGGACTCCCGCTCCGCGGACCACACATGATGATCCGCCAGGTGATTGATGCGCCCGGCCGCGATGTGTCCGTCGAGTCCCTCGCGCAGCCGCAGCCAGGTACGCCACTGGTGGTGCAGGGTCTCCGGGCGCCGTGCGCGGAGACCGGCGGCGGTCTGACGGTAGAACTGCCCGCCCGCCTCGGGGGCCGCGTCGACGAGCGTGACGCGTACGCCCCGTGCGGCCGCCGTGAGCGAGGCGGCGAGCCCCGCCGGGCCCGCGCCGATCACCGCGAGGTCACTCCGCATGGCCCGTCCCCTCCTGGGTGCGGATCACATCGCCCGGCCGGGCCGGCACGAGACAGGCCCGCTGGTTCGGCCGCTCGTTGACGGTCACCAGGCAGTCGAAGCAGACGCCGATCCCGCAGAAGATCCCGCGTGGACGGCCCTCGCGCCGGGTGGTGCGCCAGGAGGTGATGCCGGCCGCCCAGAGCGCGGCGGCGAGGGTCTGTCCCGGCAGCGCCTCGATCTCACGGCCGTCGAAGGTGACCGTGAAGGCGTGACCCGGCTGCGCCCGGGCCAACTCCAGCGGATTCACGAGGCCTCCCTCCCGAATCGGTCCGGCCGGAACGGTGCGAGATCCAGTTCCGGCGTCTCGCCCCTCAGTACCTGCGCGATCAGATGCCCGGTGCCGGTGGCGAGCCCGATCCCCGCCCCCTCGTGACCGCAGGCGTGGAACAGCCCCGGTACCCGCGGGTCCGGGCCGATCGCGGGCAGATGGTCGGGCAGGTACGGCCGGAAGCCCAGGTATGCGCGCATTGCCCGCACCCGCTCAAGGAACGGGAACATCCGGGTCGCCCCGGCCGCCAGTGCACGTACGACCGGCAGCGAGAACGACCGGTCGAAACCGACCCGTTCACGGCTCGCACCGATCAGGACCGGCCCCGCGGCAGTGCCCTCGACGACCGGTGAGGTCCCCAGGGCCGCCGAGTCGCTGGCCACGTCGGCCACATAGTCGGCGGCATAGACCTTGTGCCGGACCCTGCGCGGCAACGGCTCGGTGACGAGGACGAATCCACGGCGGGGGAGGACCGGCAGGTGCACCCCCGCGAGTGCGGCGAGTTCACCGCCCCAGGTTCCGGTGGCGTTCACGACGGCCGGGGCGTGGAGGTCGCCGCCGGTGGTGCGCACCCCGCGTACGGCCCCCTTCGAAGTGCGGAGCACCCCGGTCACGGCCTGGCCGGTCAGCAGGCGCGCGCCGGACGCCCGTAGCAGATGCGCGGCCGCGAGCGTCGGCATCACCTGGCAGTCCTGTGGATACAGCACGGCGCCCGCGAGTTCCGGGGCCAAGTGCGGTTCGATCTCATGGAGGCGGTCGGCGGGGACGTCCACCGTCTCGACCCCTGCGGCCCGCTGTCCGGCCGCGAAGTCCGCCAGGGCGGTGAGCCCTTCGGGGGTGGAGGCGACGACGACGCCACCCTTGGGCTCGTATTCGACCGCCCCGCCCAGCTCTTCGGCCACGCGGGCCCACAACCGCCGGGAAAGCAGGGTGAGTTCGAGTTCGGGGCCGGGTGCCTTGTCGGAGACGAGCAGATTGCCCTCGCCCGCGCCGGTCGTGCCGCCGGCCACCGGGCCGCGGTCGACGAGCGCGACGTCAAGACCGGCCCGGGCGGCGTACAGGGCGCAGGCCGCGCCCACCATGCCGGCTCCGACGACCACGACATCGCAGGTCAGTCGCTCGCTCACATCAGTACTATGTCACATGGCTCAGTGTCGGGCGCAACACCGTCCTTGGATGTCCTGCCAACTCCCTCGGATGGCCTCGCATTTGAAAGGCATGGAAACCCAACAGGAAATCTTCAGAAGGCTCTTGTTTCTTTTATTGACAGCGGAAAAGAAGGGTCCTAGGTTCCGGGGCCATGCCTGCGACTCCTCGTACGGAGGCGTTCCCGGCGCACACGCCGGCCGCCTCCCAGGTCTTCCTCACCGTGCTCTCCCACGGTCCCCTCACCCGGTCGGACGTCGGGGGGCTGGCGGGGCTGTCGGCGGCCGCGGTCACCAAGGCCGTCCGGCCCCTGATCGAGGCCGGATACCTGGTCGAGAACGCCGAGGACACCGGTGAGGAGGCACGATCGTCGCTGGGACGGCCCGCCAACCCCGTGCGGGTGAACGGCGGACGGGCGCTGTTCATCGGAGTCAAGATCACCGGCGATGGGATCATCGCCGTACTGACCGATCTGTGCTGCCGGATCCGTGTGGCCCGGCATCTGCCGTTGACCGCCCGCGATCCCAAGGCGGTCCTGGCGCAGACGGCGGAGCCGGTGCGCGAACTGCTTGCGGAGGCCGACGGGTTCGGCGTTGCGGTGCAGGGCCTGGGCGTGGCCGTTTCCGGTGACGTGGACCGTGCGGCCGGGGTCGTGCGCTACTCGCCCTTCCTGGAGTGGCGCGACGTCCGGCTCGCCGAACTCATGGAGATGACGACCGGGCTGCCGGTCACCGTCGACAACGATGTGCGCGCACTGACGGTCGCCGAGCAGTGGTTCGGCGCGGGCGTGGGTCTGTCCGACTTCGCACTGGTGACCGTCGGCGCCGGTATCGGCTGCGGTCTCGTCGTGCACGGGCAGGTCGTCTCCGGCGCCCACGGCGTGGCAGGCGAGATCGGGCACGTGGTCATCGACCCGGCGGGCCCGGCCTGTCACTGCGGCAACCGCGGCTGCGTCGAGGCCATCGCCGCGGATCCCGCGATCGTCGCGGCGGTGCGCGAGGCGACCGGCGTGGCCGTGGCCGACGCCGCCGAGGCCGTCGACCTGGCTCACCGCGGTGACCGGGGTGCCCGGGACGTCTACACCCGGGCCGGGGACGCGATCGGCCGGGCCATCGGCACCGTCGCCAATCTGCTCGGCCCCGAACGCGTGATCATCTCCGGCGAGGGCCTGGCGGCGTACGACCTGTTCGCCGAGCAGATCCGAGACGCGTTCGCCGCCTCCGCCTTCGGCACGGCTGCGCAGTGCGACCTGCAGACCCGCCCGCTGCCCTTCGACGAGTGGGCGCGCGGGGCCGCGGCCACCGCCATTCAGTCCTTCATCAGATCACAGGCGCACCACTGACGCGTACGGCTGGACCGTACGAGGAGGAGCGATGATGCTGCAGAGCCGCAGACCCTTCCGCACCAGACCGGCCTCCCCCCGCACCCTGAGGGCCGCGTTCGTCCTCGCCCTCACCGGGGGGATCGCCACGGCCGTCCCCACGGCACACGCGGGCCCGGCCCAGGCTCCCCCGGCCAACCCCGCCCCGGCTGTCGCCGCCAAGCCGTACATGGGCTGGTCGAGTTGGAGCATGCAGTCGTCCAAGTACCCGGGCCTCAACCCGACCGGCGACTACAGCTATCTCACCGAGGCGAACGTCCTGAAGCAGACCGACGCCCTCGCCGCCCGGCTCAAGCAGTACGGCTACCAGTACGTCAACATCGACGCCGGCTGGTGGCGCGACAACGCGTGGAAGCCGGAGTTCGACGACCACGCCCGCCAGCAGGCCGACCCGCACCGCTTCCCGGACGGAATGAAGGCGGTCGCCGACCGCATCCACGCGAAGGGCCTCAAGGCCGGCATCTATCTGCCCGTCGGCCTGGAGAAGGAGGCCTACGGCGGGGGCAGGATACCCATCAAGGACGCCCCCGGCTGCACCACCGCCGACATCGTCCACGGCGACCTGCGCACCACCAACGGCTGGGACAGCGCGTACAAGCTCGACCTCTCCCGCCCGTGCGCACAGAAGTACGTCGACTCACAGGCCCGGCTGCTCGCCGACTGGGGCTACGACTTCCTCAAGCTCGACGGCGTCGGCCCCGGCTCCGGAAAGAGCGGCGACCAGTACGACAACGTTGCCGACGTCGCCGCCTGGCAGAAGGCCATCGCCGCCACCGGCCGCCCGATCCACCTCGAGATCTCCTGGTCGCTGGACATCGGCCACGCTGCCGACTGGAAGAAGTACTCGGGCGGCTGGCGCATCGACACCGATGTCGAGTGCTACTGCAACACCCTGGTGAGCTGGGAGAACTCGGTCGACGACCGCTGGGACGACGCCCCCGCCTGGAGTCGGCACGCGGGCCCCGGCGGCTGGAACGACCTCGACTCCCTCGACGTCGGCAACGGCGCCATGGACGGTCTCACCAAGGCCGAGCGGCAGAGCTACGCCACGCTGTGGGCGATCGCCAAGTCCCCGCTCTACACGGGGGACGACCTCACCCGCCTCGACTCCTACGGCCTCTCCCTGTTGACCAACCGCGAGGTCATCGCGGTCGACCAGAGCGCCGCGCCGCCCGCCCGCCCCGTCACCCCGGCCGACGCCCAGCAGGTGTGGGCCGCCCGGAACCCCGACGGAAGCTACACGGTCGCTCTGTTCAACCTCGCCGACGCTCCCGCCGCCGTCACCGCCCACTGGGCATCCCTCGGCTTCAGCGGCAGGGCCGCCGTCCGGGACCTGTGGAACCACGAGAACCTCGGCACGTACAAGGACAAGGTGACCGAGGCCCTCCCCGCCCACGGCTCCCGCCTGTTCACGGTCACCCCGCACGGCCGCGCACTCACCGCGACCGCCTACGAGGCCGAGTCCCCGGCGAACACCCTCAGCGGCAACGCCTCCGTCGCCGACTGCTCCGCCTGCTCCGGCGCCCACAAGGTCGGCAACCTCTACCTCGGCGGCAGCCTCCGCTTCAACGACGTCGTCGTCGACAGGGCCGGCACCTACCTGGTGAAGGTCGCCTACGTCAGCGGTGACGCCCGCTCGGCCGCCGTCTCCGCCAACGGCAACGGCGCGACCACCCACAAGTTCCCGTCCACCGGGGACTGGGGGACCGTCGAGACGGTGAGTGTGCCCATCACCCTCAAGGCGGGCGCCAACACGATCACCTTCGACAGCGGTTCCGGCTACGCCCCGGACATCGACCGCATCGACGTACCGACGTCCTGACGACTGACCCCCCTTACGGAGCCCGCCATGGACACCGACCCGTCCGACCGGCTGCCCAGACGCAGTCTGCTCGCCCTCGCCGCGGCGACCGGAGCACTCGCGTCCCTGCCCGCCTTCACCGCCTCCGCGGCACCCCGACGCCCCGTCGGCTCACCGGACATCAAGGGGCCCCAGCTGTGGTGGCAAGCCCCCGCCGACGAGCAATCGATGATCCAGCAGGGCCTGCCCGTGGGCAACGGCCGGCTCGGGGCCCTCGCGAGCAACGACCCCGGCCGTGAACTCCTGCTGATCACCGACGCCACCATGTGGACCGGCGGCCTCAACGACACCCTCGACGCCGACGGCCAGTTCCCCTACGACCGCGAGCACTTCGGCTCCCTCACCCTGCTCGCCCGCCTCACCGTCGGCATTCCCGACCACGACCTGTCCGCCGTCTCGCGCTACCGCCGCGCCCTCGACCTCGCCCGGGGTGTGGTGACGACGTCGTACGTGCGCTCCGGAGTGACATATGAGCGACGGATCTTCGCAAGCCGCCCCGACGACGTCATCGTGCTGCACTTCACCCAGAGCGGAGGCGGGCGGTACACCGGCACCGTCATGCTGGAGGGAACCCACGGCGAAACCCCGCAAGGTGCAACCTCGTTCGGCGCCTCGTTCCCGGGCGGCCTGCGCTACGGGGCCGCGGTGACCGCGTACGGCAGCGGTGGCAGGGTGAGCGTGAACGGCTCGCAGATCTCTTTCTCCGGCTGCACGAGCCTCACCGTGGTGATGAGCGGCGGAACCAACTACGCGCCCGACGCCGCCGCCCACTACCGCGACCCGTCCCTCGACCCCGAGCGCCTGGCCCGCAGCAAGGTCCGTGCCGCGGCCGGGCTCTCGGCGGACACGCTGTTGCACACCCATGTCGCCGACCATCACGCTCTGTTCGGGCAGCTGGACGTCTCACTCGGCACGTCGTCCGCCGCGCAGCGTGCGCTGGACACCTGGGAACGGATCAAGGCACGCGCCCTGGACGGTGACCCGGATCCCGAACTCGAGGCCGCCTACCTCCAGTTCGGCCGCTACTTGATGATCTCCGGATCGCGCGGCAGTCTCCCACTGGGCCTCCAGGGGCCCTGGCTGGACGGAAACGACCCGGACTGGATGGGCGACTACCACACCGACATCAACCTCCAGATGAACTACTGGATGGCCGACCGGGCCGGCCTGTCGCAGTGTTTCGACGCCCTCACCGACTACTGCCTCGCCCAGCTCCCGTCCTGGACCGAGCTGACCCGCACCCGCTTCAACGACCCGCGCAACCGCTACCGCAACTCCACCGGCAAGGTCGCCGGGTGGACCGTCGCCATCTCCACCAACCCGCACGGCGGACTGGGCTGGTGGTGGCATCCGGCGGGCAACGCCTGGCTGTGCAACACCCTGTGGGAGCACTACGAGTACACACGCTCCCGCTCCCATCTGGAGCGGATCCATCCGCTCCTCAAGGGTGCCTGCGAGTTCTGGGAGGCGAGGCTGATCCCGTACAGGCTCCCGGACAGCGGTCGCGAGGTGCTGATCGCCGACAGCGACTGGTCGCCGGAGCAGGGCCCGCTCGACGCCAAGGGCATCACCTACGCCCAGGAGCTGGTGTGGGCCCTGTTCGCCAACTACCGCAGCGCCTGTGCCGAGTTGAAGAAGGACACGGGGTACGCGGACACCATCGCCGGACTCCAGCAGCGACTGTACCTTCCCCGGGTGAGCCCCAGCACCGGCTGGCTGGAGGAGTGGATGTCCCCCGACAACCTCGGCGAGACCACCCACCGGCATCTGTCCCCGCTCGTCGGACTCTTCCCCGGGGACCGGATCCGCCCCGACGGCTCCACCCCGGCCGGAATCGTGGAAGGGGCCACCGCCCTGCTCACCGCGCGCGGCATGAACAGCTTCGGCTGGGCGAACGCCTGGCGGAGCCTGTGCTGGGCCCGGCTGAAGAACGCGGAGAAGGCGTACCAGCTGGTCGTGAACAACCTCCGCCCGTCCACGGACGGCTCCAACGGCACGGCCCCGAACCTCTTCGACATCTACGAGGTGGGGCAGGGGCGCGGCATCTTCCAGATCGACGCCAACTTCGGGACCCCGGCGGCGATGACCGAGATGCTGCTGTACTCCCGCCCGGGCCATCTGGAGCTGCTGCCGGCGCTCCCGGAGGCCTGGGCGGCGTCCGGCTCGATCAGCGGGGCCGGCGCGCGGGGAGGATTCGTCGTCGACCTGCGCTGGCGGGAGGGGAAACCGACCGAGGCCAGGATCCGCAGCATCGGCGGCCGGACCACGACGGTGGCGTACGCGGGTACGTCCCGGACGGTCACCCTGAAGCCGGGCGAGTCCGTCACGCTGAAGGACTTCGTCCGGTGAGGGCCCGGTCCACCCGTGTGCGCCGCATGCTCGCGGTGCTGCTCGTCGCCGCGTGCGCCCCGGCCGCGCCCGCGTCGGCGCACTCGTCCGGGAGCCGGCACGACGTGATCACCTGGGGAGCGAGCGCCGACCGTCTGGGAGACGCCGTCGCCGACCGGAGCTACCGGCTGGTCGTGCGCACCAGCGTGGCCGGGGACGACCTTCGCATCCGGCTGTCCAACGCCTTCGGCGACCGGCCGGTGACCTTCGACAGCGTCTACGCGGGGCTCCGGCGGCAGGGCGCGGCACTGGTCCACGACAGCAACCGACGGCTGACGTTCGGCGGCGCCCGCTTCGTGACCGTACCCGCGGGAGCGACGGCGTACAGCGACCCGCTGCCCGGCAGGCTGCCCGCCGCGACCGATCTGGTGATCAGCCTTCACACCCCGGACGCGGCAGGTCCCGCGACCGGTCACGGGATGGCGATGCAGACGTCGTACACCGCCCGGGGCGACCACACCGCCGAGGAGGACGGAACCAACTGGACGGATCCGACGGGTTCCTGGTTCTACCTGGACGCCGTCTCCGTACGGACCAGCGCCGCGACGGGAGCCGTGGTTGCGCTCGGCGACTCCATCACGGACGGCTGGGCGTCGACGACGGACACCGACCGCCGCTGGCCCGACTACCTGGCCCGCCGGCTCCAGAAGGCGGACACGACGGTCAAGGGAGTGGCCGACGAGGGGATCTCCGGCAACAAGGTCCTGGCGGACGGTGCGGGCCGGAGTGCGTTGAACCGGCTGCAGCAGGACGTCCTCTCGCACCCGGGCGTCCGTACGGTCTTCCTCTTCGAGGGCGTCAACGACCTCAAGGCCCACACCGGTGTCATGGCACAGGACCTGATCGCGGGCTACCGGCAGATCGTCGACCGCGCCCACGCGGCCGGCGAGTGTGTCGTCGGGGCCACCGTCGCGCCCTTCAAGGGCTGGCCGGAGTGGGACCCGGCCGCCGAGACCGTACGCCAGGAGGTCAACGCGTTCATCAGGGACAGCGGGGAGTTCGACGCGGTCACCGACTTCGACCGCATTCTGCGCAGCCCCTACGACCACGAACGGATCCTGCCGTTCTTCGACGGCGGCGACCATCTGCACCCGAACGACAAGGGCATGCAGGCGATGGCGGACGCCGTCGACCTCAGGGCCCTCGACTGCGGCCCTTGACCTGAAGTGCGCTTCAAACTGAAGACTCCCGTTCGGGCCCGCACCCGCGAGCCCGAACGGGAGGGACCACGGGCGGTGGCGGCACAGCCGCGCCATCGGCGACGAGATCGTGATCGCGCGAAAGCTCGGCGTCCGCCCGCTCGCCCCCGGCACCGGTTTCGTCGACAACCCGGAAGGGCTGTCGGCCAAGGTGATCCGCGAGTCCGCCGAGCGTAAGCGGATGCGGGTGCCGCCCGCGCGAGCGCAGCCGAGCGTGGGGGAGGCTCGGCGTGGCGGAACGGGACGTGCTGTACCCACATCGAGGACCGCACCGTCCCCCTGCGGGAGACCGTCGAGGGCTTTGCCGAACTCGTCACGGAGGGCACCGTCGGTCTGCTCGCGTGAGCAACCACGCCGTCTGGCGGGTGGAGCGTGCCCCTGCCCTCGCCGCCGCGGCCGGACCGCCCGGCTACGAGGTGCTCCAGTACCGGCACAGCCATCTGCGCCCGCGCTCCGGCATGCCAAGCGCGCTCTTCCCGGACGGCAGCCTCGGCGAGGCTGGTGCCGAACTGCTGAGCTGTCTGCGGGCCGAGCCCGCCCTGACCCTCGTCGCCTCCGCACCGCCGCTCAACGGCGCCTACGGACGTCCGGACAAGCCGCTGCCGCTCGACTACGGCCGCCCCGGCACCCCCGCGCGGCTCGCGGTGCTGCGGGACATGGCCCGCGAGACCGGCGCGACCGTCAACAAGGTGGTGGACCTGCAACTGACGGCGGAGCAGAGGGCGCGGCTGGACGCGGCGCACTGAGGCACGCCCTTCGGCCCGGCGCCGCTTCAGCAGGGGCGCCGGGCCGGAACGCGTCGGTCAGGACAGGCAGCCCACGTGGGCCAGGGCCTGCTTGAGCAGGACACCCTGGCCACCGGGCATCTCGTTCTGGACGACGGCCGAGGAGGCCTCCTGCGGGCTGAACCACTCGAGGTCGAGCGCGTCCTGCCGAGGGGCGCAGTCACCGGCCACGGGGACGATGTAGGCGAGGGACACCGCGTGCTGCCGGGGATCGTGGAACGGCGTGATCCCCAGCGTCGGGAAGTACTCGGCGACGGTGAAGGGCTGCAGCGAGGCCGGGACCCGGGGAAGTGCCACCGGGCCGAGGTCCTTCTCCAGGTGGCGCAGGAGGGCGTCCCGGACCCGTTCGTGGTGCAGGACCCGCCCGGAGACGAGGGTACGGCTGACGGTCCCGTCGGGTCCGATGCGCAGCAGCAGTCCGATGCTGGTGACTTCGCCGCTTTCGTCGACGCGCACGGGCACGGCTTCCACATACAGGATCGGCATGCGGGCACGCGCCGACTCGAGTTCGTCGGCACTCAGCCAGCCGGGTGTGGTTTCGGTCGTGTCAGGCATTGCCTGATCGTACGGTCAACAGCCCGCGCTGTGCGCGTGTCGCACCAGGTCAGACGCAAGTCACACGGATGGGCAGCGTCACGACCCCGAACGGCCGGGCCCCGTCCACCCCTCGTTCAAGCCGGAAATCGGTCAGGAGACGATGCGATAGCGGTGCTCCGGACGGCCGGTGGCTCCGTAGCGCAGTTCGAGCCGGACCATGCCCTCCTTGACGAGGTACGACAGATACCGCTGGGCCGTGGCGCGGGAGACACCGGTCAGTTCGGCCGCCTCGGCCGCCGACACTGCACCGCGCGCGGAGCGGAGTGCCTCGTGCACCAGCGTGAGGGTGGGCGCGGAATGGCCCTTGGCCGGTACCCGTGGGACGGCCGGTGGGCGGGTGGCGCTGAACAGGGCGTCCACGTCGGCCTGCTCGGTCTCGGCGGTACGGGCCAGCGCGTGCACGCGGTGCTGGAGCTCGCGGTAGGCGTTGAGCCGCTCGGCGAGGTCGGGGGAGCCGAAGGGCTTGACCAGATAGCCGACGGCGCCGAGCTTCATGGCGGTACGGACCGACTCGATGTCCCGGTCCGCCGTGATCATCAGGGCGTCGGGCCGGGAGCCGCCCTCGTCCCCGGTGAGCCGCCGCAGCACGTCGAGCCCACTGCCGTCCGGCAGGAAGACGTCGAGCAGCAGCAGGTCCGGGTGCAGGGTGTGCACCGCCTCCAGGGCGTCGGCCACGCATGCCGCCTCGCCGACCACCTCGAAGCCCTCGACACGGCTGACGTACTCGCTGTGGATGTGGCTCACCCGGAAGTCGTCGTCCACCACCAGGGTGCGGATCATCAGCGGTCACCTCCCACGGGCAACGCCGTAGTGAACAGTGCGCCCTGAGGTGCTGGAGCCGTGTCGGGCAGCGGCAGCACGACGGTGAAGACCGCGCCCGGTCCTTCGCTCACCGTGATCGTGCCACCGTGCCGCTGCACCAGCCGGTGCACCAGGGCAAGGCCCAGGCCGCGCCGGGCGGTGCCCCGCTCGGGCCGGCTCGACCAGCCGTCCTCGAAGATCGACTCGGCGGCGCCCGGAGGGACCCCCGGTCCGGTGTCCGCCACCCGCACGGTCACCTGGCCGGGTTCCTCGGCGAGCGTGAGCCGCACCTCGCGGCCGCCCGCGGGAGGCGGACCGTCGCCCGCCGCGTCGACCGCGTTGTCCAGCAGATTGCCGACGATGGTCAGCAGCCGTCGCAGATGCGGCGGGTCCTGGCCGAGCGCGGAGTCGTCGCTGAGCACGACCCGCACCCCGCGTTCGGATGCGACCGTGGTCTTCGCCACGATCAGTCCGACCATCAGCGAGTTCCCGATCCGCTTGCGCACCGACTCGGTCAGCGCCTGCCCGGCAGCGGCCGACCCGACGGCGAACTCGTACGCGTCGTCGTACTCCCCGATGTCCAGCAGCCCGGCCAGGGTGTGCATCCGGTTGGTGAACTCGTGCTGCTGGGCACGCAGTGCGTCGGTCAGCCCGCGTACGGAGTCCAGCTCGCGCAGCAGCCCGACCATCTCCGTGCGGTCGCGGACGGTGACCACCGCGCCCAGTTCACGGCCGTGCAGGGTCACCGGCATCCGGTTGACGACCAGGCAGTTCTCGTCGGTCAGGACACTCACGTCGGTGCCGGTCAGGGTGCCGTCCAGCGCCCGGCGCAGCCGTCCGTCGGGCAGGACCTCCTCGAGCGTGCTGCCCAGCGCCGTGCCGAGGCCGAGCAGCCGCCGTGCCTCGTCGTTCACGACGGTGATCCGGCCGTCGGGGTCGAAGGCGACCACGCCCTCCCGGATGCCGTGCAGCATCGCCTCGCGGTCCTGCAGCAGCCCGGCGATCTCCTCCAGCTCCAGACCGAACGTCGTCCGCTTCAGCCGCCGGGCCAGCAGGTACGCGGCCGCCGAACCGAGCGCGGTGGCGATCGCGGCGTAGAGACCGAAGGTGGGCAGTTCACGCCACAGCTCGCCGAGCACGTCGTGTTCCGGAATGCCCACCGACACCTCACCGACCAGAGCGCCGGAGGGTCCGTACAGAGGGGCCTTGCCGTTGGCGGACCGCCCGGTCGCGCCCTGGTCGGAACCGACGTGCGGGCGGCCGTCCAGCACCACGATCGGATCGCCCACCGGCTCGCCGACCAGGGCCGGGATGGGGTGCGAATGCCGGATGCCGTGCAGGTCGATCACGACCACGTACGACGCCCCCGACGCCTGACGGATCCGTTCGGCGACCGTCTGCACCACATCGCCACCGCCCCCGTACTCCAAGGCCTGCTGGATCTGCGGCTCCGCGGCCGTGGTCTGCGCGATGGCCAGCGCCCGTGCCTCGTAGGAGCGGTCGAGTTCGGCCCGCTGCGCGACGGCGAACAGAACGAAGCCGATCATGCCGGTGAGCGCGAGGATGAGGAGCTGGTTGGCCAGGATCCGCGCGGAGAGCCTCCCCTTCCCGCCGCGGCCGATCGGGATACGGATGGGTATCACAGGTGCCTCTTCGCCCCGGTCTTACGTGGTGCCGGGCTCGGCCCCTGCGCCGTACCCGTGGTGGCGTGATTGTGCCTGATGGCCGGGATTCTGCCCACCCCCCGGTCCGCTGAGCAGAACGCGCAGAACCCGATTGAACTTGCAGAACGCAAGGCGGGCGGGCCTGGCCGGGGGCCTTCGGCGGCTTCCGGCCGGCCTTGAGCGCAATGAGCAGAACCCGGGTTTACGCAACTATCGCGGGATACATCGGAAACAGCGACGTAACACCGGGTGGCCTCTAGCGTCTGCCTTCCTCGACCTCCGAGGACAGGAAGGAGACGGCCCCACATGGCTTCGCGAAACGATGTCGCGACGAGCCCGATCGCCGGCGGAACCGACCGCGAGAGTGCGCGTATCGAGATTTCCGGGCTCACCAAGCGATTCTTGACTCCTGCCGGTGAGGTGTTCACGGCGCTGCAAGGCGTTTCGTTCACCGTGGAGCCGGGCCAGTTCTGCGCGGTGGTGGGCCCCACCGGCTGCGGCAAGTCGACGACGCTCGGCATGGTGTCCGGGCTCGACCGGCCGAGCGAGGGCTCGGTCAAGGTCGGCGGCCGTGAAGTGGACGGCATCACCGACGGCGTCAGCTTCATGTTCCAGGCCGACGCGCTGCTGCCCTGGAAGACCGTTCTCGGCAATGTGCTGATGGGCCCGATCTTCCGCGGTGTCCCCAAGCAGAAGGCACAGGCCGCGGCGCGCGACTGGCTGCGCCGGGTCGGTCTGTCCGGCTTCGAGGACCGCTACCCGCACCAGCTCTCCGGCGGTATGCGCAAGCGCGTGGCGATGGCCGCGGCGCTGATCAACGAACCCAAGATCCTGATCATGGACGAGCCGTTCGGCGCCCTGGACGTGCAGACCAAGGCGATCATGTCGACCGAGCTGCTGGGCCTGTGGGAGCAGATCCGTCCGTCCGTCATCTTCATCACCCACGACCTCGACGAGGCCGTGGCGCTCGCCGACCGGGTCGTCGTCATGACGTCCAGCCCCGGGTCGGTCAAGGCGGTCTTCGACATCGACCTGCCGCGCCCGCGCGGCTCGGTCCAGGAGATCCGCTTCCAGCCCCGCTTCATCGAACTCCAGCACCAGATCTGGGAAACGCTGCGCGAGGAAGTGGAGCGCGCCTACGCACGCACCGCAGGAGGAAAGGCATGAGCACGACGTCCACCGTTCCCGCCGCCACGGTCACCGACGGCGGGCCGGCTTCGGCCGCGGCGGTCGCCAAACGCGCCGCCCGACGGCGTATCGCGCTGGTGTGGGCGGGCCGTATCGGCCTCGCGGCCATCGTCATCGGCGGCTGGCAGGCGTTCACCACCTGGGGCATCGTCGACCCGTTCTTCTTCGGGCAGCCGTCGGGAATCTGGAAGCGTCTGATCGACCTCTTCCAGCACGGCACCGAGTTCGGCTCCTTCTACGCGAACATCTGGACCACCATCCAGGAGGCCCTCGTCGGCTTCGCCCTCGGCGCCGTCACCGGAGTCATCGTCGGCGTCGCGCTCGGGCAGAGCCGCTTCCTGTCCGATGTGCTCGGTCCCTACATCAAGATGGTGAACGCGATCCCGCGTATCGTCCTCGGCTCGATCTTCATCGTCGCCTTCGGTATCGGCGTGACCCCGAAGATCCTGCTCGCCGCCGTGCTGGTGTTCTTCATCGTCTTCTTCAACGCCTTCCAGGGCGTCCGCGAGGTCGACCGCAACATCCTCGCCAACGCCAAGGTGCTCGGCGCCTCCCAGATGCAGATCATCCGGCACGTCATCGTGCCCTCCGCGCTGACCTGGATCATCGCCAGCCTGCACAGCGCCTTCGGCTTCGCCATCGTCGGCGCGCTCGTCGGCGAGGTGCTCGGCGCACAGAGCGGACTGGGCCTCGTCATCAAGACCGCGCAGAACAACTTCGACCCCAACGGCGTGTTCGCGGCGATGCTCGTCATCGCGGTCATCGTGCTCGGTGCGGAATGGCTGATCGGCAAGCTCGAGCACCGGCTTCTGTCCTGGCGTCCGCCGTCCCCCTCCGAGGCCAACAGCCTCTGACCGTCCCTCGTCACCCCCGTCCCACGTTCTGCTTCCCCTGAAAACCCGAAAAGGAAGAGCCGCCATGTTCAAGAGAGCCCTCACCGCATCGCTCGTCACCGTTCTCGCCCTCGGCGCGGCCACCGCGTGTTCCAGCAGCTCCGGCAGCTCCGGCTCCGTTTCGAGCGGCTCAGGCGGCACCCCGACCGTCAAGATCATGGTCGGCGGCATCGACAAGCAGATCTACCTGCCGTACCAGCTCGCCGAGAGCCTCGGCTTCTACAAGAAGTACGGCGTCAACGTCCAGCTGAGCACCGAGCAGGACGGCGGCGTCGGCGCCGAGGACGCCATGGCCTCGGGCCAGGTGGACATGGCGGGCGCCTGGTACATCCACACGATCGACTTCCAGGTGAAGGGCAAGGCGGTCGAGGACGTCGTCCAGCTGTCCGGCGCGCCGGGCGAGCGGGAGATGTGCACCGCGAAGAGCGGAGTGAAGTCGGCCGCCGACTTCAAGGGCAAGACGCTCGGCGTCACCGACCTGGGTTCGGGCACCGACACCCTCACCCAGTTCCTGGCCGCCAAGAAGGGCCTCAAGACCAGCGACTTCAGCCGGATCGGAGTCGGCGCGGGCTCCACCGCCATCGCCGCGCTGCAGAACGGCAAGACGGCCTGCGTGATGACGACGCAGCCGACGGTCGCCGCGATCGAGAAGAAGGGCGTCGGCTCCTCCGCGGTCGACCTGGCCACCACCGCGGGCGCCCAGGCCGCGACGGGCGGCGCCTGGCCGGCCGCGAGCGTCATCGCCCGTACCGACTGGGTGAACTCGCACAAGGACGCGGTGCAGAAGGTCGTCAACGCGCTCGTCGCCACCATGCACTGGATCGACAAGCACAGCGCGGCCGACATCGCCGACAAGCTGCCGCAGTCGTTCGTGCAGAACCAGCTCGTGACCAAGGACGACTACATCAAGGCCCTGACCCAGGACAAGGGGCAGTTCCTCCCGGACGGCATCATGCCGGCGGGCGGCCCGAAGAACGTTCTGGCCACCGAGGAGCTGGTCGGCCACGCAACCTCGTCGGTGAACCTCGGCACGACGTTCACCAATGACTTCGCCATCCAGGCCAACAAGACGGAGGGCTTCACCACGACGACGTCCCCGGCGGGGTCGAACGGCTGAGTCTCCGACGCTCACGGGGCCGCCCAGGTGACTGCCGCTCGGGCGGCCCCGTGCCGTGAGCGCCGAAGAACTCGTATCCTCCCCCCGCCCCCTCGCGAAGGAGACCAGGGATGAAGCCGGTCCATACGTCCTTCCTCGCCACGGCCGCCTGCGCCGCCCTGGCGCTGACGCTGGCCGCCTGCAGCGGCGGGGGCAGGGCCGGCGGCGTGGTCCCGTCCACGACAGGCGGAAGCACGCCCCCCGTGAGAATCATGGTCGGTGGCCTGGACAAGCAGATCTATCTGCCGGTGGTGCTCGCCCGGGAACTCGGTTACTACCAAGCGCAGGGCCTCAATGTGCAGTTCGCCGACGAGCCGGGCGGCGTCGAGGCCGAGACCGCCATGCTCCTGGGCCAGGTGGACGCGGTGGTCGGCTTCTACGACCACACCATCGACCTGCAGTCCAAGGGCAGGTCCGCCGAGTCCGTGGTCCAGCTGCTGCAGGCACCCGGCGAGGCGGAGATGGTCCGCGATGACGAGGCCGGCAGCATCAAGAGCCCAGCCGACTTCAAGGGCAGGCGTCTCGGGGTGACCGGCCTCGGCTCCTCCACCAACTTCCTGACCCAGTACCTGGAGGCCAAGCACGGCGTCACGGCGGGCCAGGCCGCTTCGGTCGCCGTCGGCGCGGGTGCCAGCTTCGTCGCGGCGATGCGGAACAAGCAGATCGACGCCGGTATGACCACGGAACCCACGATCTCCCTGCTGGAGCAGGAGAAGCTGGCCACACCGCTGGTCGACCTGCGCACCGTGGCCGACGCGAAGGCGGTGCTGGGCGGTACGTACCCGGCGTCCTGCCTCTATATGACCCCGGCGTACGTCCGGAAGAACCCGGCGATCGTGCAGAGACTCGTCAACGCCCTGGTCGAGACGCTTCGTTGGATCCAGTCCCACACCGCCGCCCAGATCACCGACGAACTGCCGGCCGACGACTACCTGGGTGTCGGCAAGGACGTCTACGCCAGGGCGCTGCAGTACGAGAAGGACATGTACTCGCCGACCGGCCGGATGCCGGGCGACGGCCCGCGTACCGTCCTGAAGGTTCTCTCGGCCTTCGACCCCACGGTCAAGGGCCACCCCATCGACCTGTCAAAAACGTACACCGACGACTTCGTGAACAGGGCCAGGTGACGCCGTCACGGCATCCCTCCCCCGAAGGGCTGCCGGCCGCACCTCCCCGCGGCCGGCAGTCCCTCGCCGTTCGAGTGGCCAAGCGCCGGCGGGTTACCGCCGGGCGGTCGCCCGGACCGGATGCTTGCTCATGATCGACACCCGGTTGAAGGCGTTGATGGTGATCGCCACCCAGATCACCGCGGAGATCTGGTCCTCGGTGAGGACCTCGCGGGCGGTGGCGTAGGCGGATTCCTGTGCGGCGGCGTCGGACGGGTCGGTGGCCGACTCCGCCAGCGCGAGTGCCGCGTGTTCCTGGGGGGTGAACAGTTCGGTGTCCCGCCAGGCGGCCAGCACACCCAGCCGCTGTGTGGTCTCGCCCACACGCAGGGCGGCCTTCGTGTGTATGTCGAGGCAGTAGGCGCAGCCGTTGATCTGCGACACACGAAGGTTGATCAGCTCGACGACGGTACGGTCGAGCCCGGAGTCGGCGGCGACCGCACGCACCGCTTCCGACGTCTGTACCAGCGCGTGGTAGGCCTTCGGGCTCTGCTTGTCGATGAAGATCCGCTGGACCGCGGACCCCGTCGTCTGGGTGCTCAACCTGGGACTCCTCCGGGAGCCGCGGCCGGCTCCCTTGCTCCGTGGTGCACTTGTGCGGGCTTCGTCCTATGATCGGGACGTGGTTGTTGAATCTAAAACAATTATGCCGGTGGAAGGCGGTCCGCGATGAGCAACCTGGAAACCCAGCCCGTCGCAGTGCGCTGCGGAGAACCCGAGGGCGGCCCGCACGGGGCGCAGGCTCCGCAGATCGACGTGCTCACCCCGCGTGACGTGCCGCTCGGCGGCCCCCGGGCGATGACCGTACGGCGTACCCTGCCACAGCGGGCCCGGACGCTGATCGGAGCCTGGTGTTTCGCAGATCACTACGGCCCCGACGACGTCTCCGAGACGGGCGGCATGGACGTCGCCCCGCATCCGCACACCGGACTGCAGACGGTGAGCTGGCTGTTCAGCGGGGAGATCGAACACCGTGACAGCCTGGGCAGCCACGCCTTCGTCCGGCCCGGCGAGCTGAACCTCATGACGGGCGGCCACGGTATCTGCCACTCGGAGGTCTCCACCCCGCGGACGACGGTCCTGCACGGCGTGCAGCTGTGGGTCGCGCTGCCCGGAGAGCACCGGCACACGGAACGGGACTTCCAGCACTACATACCCGATCCCGTACGGCTCGACGGGGCCGAGGCCAGGGTCTTCCTGGGCTCGCTCGCCGGGGCGGTCTCCCCGGTGAGGACCTTCACACCACTGCTCGGCGCCGAGATCACCCTGGAGCCCCGCGCGACGGTGACGCTCGCCGTGGATCCCGGCTTCGAACACGGCCTGCTCGTCGACCACGGGGACGTCCGCATGGCCGGCACCGTGCTGCGCCCCGCGGAGCTGGGCTATTCGGCCACCGGAGCCGAAGCGCTGACGCTGACGAACGAATCCGACGGCACGGCCCGGGTGGTTCTCCTCGGCGGAACGCCGTTCGAGGAAGAGATCGTCATGTGGTGGAATTTCATCGGCCGGAGCCATGAAGATATCGTCCGGGCCCGGGAGGACTGGGAGAACTCCTCCGATCGTTTCGGCGCGGTCGAAGGATATGCCGGGGACCGGCTTCCCGCTCCCGCCCTGCCGAATGCCGTCATTGCGCCGCGCCGGAATCCACCGCGCCAGGGACCTACAGCTGAAAGGCACCCGATGAGCCAGCCTTCCGCCGCTCCGACCGTTGAGCGGATCGACGCCAAGCACCGTTATGAAATCCTGGTCGACGGCACACGCGCCGGCCTGACCGCGTACCGCGATCGCGGTACGCAGCGAGTCTTCTACCACACGGAGGTCGACGAGGCCTTCGCCGGCCAGGGCCTTGCCTCGCAACTGGTCCAGCAGGCGCTCACCGATGTGCGCACCTCCGGGAAGCGGATCGTGCCGGTCTGCCCGTACGTGGCCAAGTTCCTGGAGAAGCACGACGAGTTCGCCGACATCACCGACCCCGTGACGCCCGACGTCCTGGAGTGGCTGGACACGGAACTGGGCTGAGGCCCGGCACCGTTGAGCGGCGATCGGCCCAACATGGCGCACCGCAAGGGGAGGATTCAGGCGGCGAGCGTCTCGTTCTGCACGTCGCGCCGCGAGAGTGCCAGATAGGCCACGAAGCCGAGGATCGCGACCGTCCAGGAGAGGGTGACCGGGCCCAGGCCCCAGCCGAGTCCGCCGCGGCTGTGGGGGAGTGCCATCCAGTCGGCGATCGAGGCGCCGAGCGGGCGGGTGATGACGTACGCGGACCAGAACGCGGTCACCGGGCCGAGGATGCCTCCGCGGTGCGCGACGGCCGGTACGCAGATCGCGACGGCGAACACGACGGCGGACCCCAGGTAGCCGAGGCCGATGGTGGCCGTCAGGTCGCCCGCGGCCGTGCCCAGCGCGAACGTGGCCAGGACGGTCGCCCAGTAGAACGTCTCGCGGCGGCGGGTGTTGATGCTGTGGATGGACAGGGTCCGCTCGCTCGCGTACCAGAGGGCGAAGACGGCGGCCAGCGCCACCATGAAGAGGGGGGTCGAGATCGCGTAGGGGACGCCGAGGCCCACGTGCAGAACGTCGGCGGCCATGGTGCCGAACACGCTGACCATGACGATGGCGGTCCAGTACGCCCAGGCCACGTAGCGGCGGACGGCGAACTGGAGGACCAGCGACGCCAGCAGCGCGAGACCGCCGAGGCCGACGGCCGGGATCGGGCCGAGCTTGTGGGCCAGGAAGTCGGACGCGGTCTCGCCCATCCCCGTGGTCAGGACCTTGATGATCCAGAAGTAGACGGTCACTTCCGGCACCTTGTTCGCCATCTGGCCTATGCGGGTGTGGGCTTGGCGCCGGTCATCAAGGACGTGCTCTGTGGTCATGGCACGCACGATGACATGGTGAAGTGCTGTTTCCCCAGAGGCCTTTGCCATTGTTTTGGGGCTTCTGGTGCATGAGTTGCCACACGGGTCCGGGATCCTGAAAGCAACCTGAACACCGTGAGGAAAACGCTGGTCAGGGGCGTGCGGGGCGGATAGCCTGAGCCGCCCTCCCCGGAGGAGGGAGGGCGGCTCAGGCGATGTTCGGCTTACTGGCTTGGACCACTACGGTTGGTTCACCAGCAAGTTCCAGGGCCCCGGACAGCTGATGGTGGCGGGGACAGGGACGGTGGGGTCGGTGGGGAGCGTCGTGCCGTGAGTCACGTTGCAGAGGATTTCGAAGACCGCCCCGGTGCTCGTAATGATGTCGATCTTGGTGTCGCTCTGGGTCCCGCTTGTGCCCATCTGGTGCGAGTTGATCGACGTGGCGCAGACGAAGCCGAAGGCGCTGCCGGGGTAGCCATTGATACCGCTGAGGTCGGTCCAGTTCACGACGAAGGGGTTGCCGGTGCCTCCACGGAGGTCCCGAATACCCGCGAACGTGTGCCCGCCGGTCACTGCGGATCGGACCTCATAGTCGCCCTGGTCCTGCGCGGCGTCGATGTCGACGCACGGGCCCGTGGCACCCGTGGCACCGGTCGCGCCCGTGGCACCGGTCGCGCCCCGGCACTCCTTGTTCTTCCTGCCCTTGTCGTGGTCGTCGCCGAGTGCGGCAGCACGGTGGCCGTGGTCGTCGCGGTCGCACCTGTCGTCGCCGCCGTACGACACGGTCCGATGCATGTTGCTCGCCGCCGAGGCGGCGGGGCTGACCACTCCGGTCGCCATCACCAGCGCCAGCGAGGCGAGCATGCCCGCCTTCTTGAACCTGTCTCGCGCCAGCGGCCCGAGCAGCCCTGTGGTCCTGTACTCAGGACTCATGTATGTGCTCCTTGTGTCAACCGTTTCGGGCGATTCCCCGAATCCGAGAGTGAGCTTGACTCGCGCACGCCGAAAATCTCGGGGCATCAGGCCGGAACACGCCCACTTATCAACGAGTCGGACTAATTACTGCTCCTGATGAGGTAATTAGCCGATTTATCGGCCGAGTTTTATATAAGATCGGGCCATTGCGGCCGAACGGGCGCCTTGCTGCCCGCTTTCCGCGTGGATGAGTGCAGAGCAAAACCGGCCTGTGTCACGTTGACGGCGTTCCTCCGCCAGAACGTCATCACCCGGGGACCGGTGAGGCCGTGAAGAAGCAGACCATCTGCCTCTGCATGATCGTCAAGAACGAGTCGCAAGTGATCGAACGCTGCCTCGGCTCCGTACGTCATCTGATCGACACCTGGGTGATTTCCGACACCGGCTCCACGGACGGCACCCAGGACCTCATTCGCAAGACGCTCGACGGCATCCCGGGCGAACTCCACGAAGAACCCTGGGTCGATTTCGGTCACAACCGGACGCAGAACATCCAGCATGCCCGCGGCAAGGCCGATTACCTGCTGACCATCGACGCCGACCACGTCATGCGCCAGGACGCCCCGCTGCCGCTCCTGACCGCGAGCTCGTACATGCTGCGCTACGACACCCCGGGCACCCAGCACCGCTTCAAGCACCTCATGCGGGGCGACTGGGCGTGGCGCTACGAGGGCGTCACCCACGAGTACCCGTGCACGGACGAGCCCGACGTCCAGGAGAACCTCGACGCGCTCGTCATCGAGGACCACGCCGACGGCGGCTGCCGCAGTGACAAGTTCGAGCGCGACGCGCGCCTGCTGCGGCGCGAACTCAAGCGTGACCCCTCCAACCCGCGGACGGTCTTCTACTTGGCCAACACCGTGCGTGATCTGGGTCGGTCGCAAGAGGCGATCGAGATGTACGAGCGCCGCGCCGCGATGGGCGGCTGGGTGGAGGAGGTCTATGTCTCGCTGCTGGAGGCCGGCATCCTGAAGGCGGAGAAGACGGACGACTGGCCCGGAGCGATGGACGCCTTCTCCCGCGCCTGGGAGGCACGTCCCGTGCGGCTCGAAGCCTGCTATGAACTCGCTTCACGGCTGCGCGTCCAGGGCCGCTACCACACCGCCCACGCCCTCCTCGGCGCCGTCGTCGGGCGGCCCGAACCGGACGACCTGCTCTTCACCAGGTCCTGGGTGTACCGCTGGGGTCTGCTCTTCGAGTACTCGATCACGGCCTACTGGGTCGGCGACTACGTCACCTCGATCCGGGTGTGCGACGAGCTCCTGGCCATGCCGGACCTGCCCGATGGCGTCCGCCGCCAGACCGAGATCAACCGGGAGTTCGCGATCCAACGCGCCGTCACGGTCCCTCAGCCGTACTCTCCGACGCGCCGACCGAAGGCGTCCCGGGCCGGGAAGGCCGCCAAGGGCTCGAAGGCGGCCAGGCGTAAACGCTAGGCGAGATCTGCGGCTGTAGGTACTACGGCTGTACGGGGGTATCGGACTCCACGGTCTCCGTCGCCCCCGGCAGCAGCCCGCTCAGCGTCTCGCACTGCCGGTGGTCGACCATGTGCCGCACGGCCCGGGTGACGGTCTCCGCCAGCGCGGGCGACACCTCGCGCAGCAGCTCGCGGCCCTTCGCGGTGAGGGCGACCTCGATGCCGCGCTTGTCGCCGCAGACCGAGCGCCGGGTCACCAGGTCGGCGTGCTGCAGACAGGCGATCTGGTAGGTGAGACGGGTCTTGGGGCGGCCCAGCGACTCGGCGATCTGCGTCATGCGCAGGGCCGCGCCGGGCTGGTCGGCCAGCAGGCACAGCACCAGGAACTCGTCGTGCGAGACCCCGAGGGTGTCCTTGACCTGGGTGCGCAGCTGCTGCTCGATCGCGCCCGCCGCGGCCAGGAGCTGCATCCAGGCGCGCAGTTCGGCCGGCAGCAGCCCGTCCTCGTCCGTCCGGTCGGGTCCGGGCTGATCGGCGGGGGCGGGGGAGTCGGCCATGGTCCCCCAGTCTACCGGTCGTCCACATTTGGATGAGGGGTGCAATCGCCTGACGACGAGCCACGGCGATCCCTCCGCATCCGGGGCCCTCTCTCACTCTGCGGACCGCCTCTTGACGCAGGCCGGCGCCGGACCGACACTTCAATCGGGATTTCCTAGTGAACAGGTAGGGAAATGGTATGGGGCGCCTCGAGCCGGTCATCGGCCGTGTGAACCGCACACGCCGGCAGCCCCTCCTGCTGACCTCCCGCCGTCACATCGATCTGCTGCGCGTCTGCAGCGCCGCCGGCCGCCTGCGCTGAACCGGCCTCTGCCGGGCCCGCGCCACGTCCCCCGCCGTTCGGGCCGGGGCGCGCCCCCTGCCCGAGGGCCGCCACCCTCCGCACCTTCGTGTCCCAGAACCCGGGAGAGACATGTCCGTCCATGCCCCGACCGCACTCCCGTCCGCGCAGCCCGTTCCGGCCTTCCGGGGGCGCATAGGCTGCGACGCGCGCAGCGGCCACTACGCCGTACCGCGCCGCTACCGCCTCCATCTGTCCCTGTCCTGTCCGCACTGTCTGCGGATCGCCGTCGTGCACAGCCTGCTCGGGCTCGAAGCCGTCTGTCCCGTGACGCTGCTGCCCGCGGTGCCCGACGGACCGGGGGGCGAGCACTCCGGCCTGCGCCCGCTCTACGAGGCGAGTGCCCACCGCTATCGGGGAGCCGCCGTGGCTCCGGTGCTCAGCGACGACTGGTCCGGACGGATCGTCAGTACGCATGCCCCGGACATCATGCGCGACCTGGCCCGGCACTTCGGCGGTCATCACCCGGCGCTGTACCCGCAGGGGGCGGACGCGGAGATCGAGGGAGTGCGGCGACTGTGCGAGCAGGGCATCGAGGCGGCCGCCCAGCGGGCCGGACGTGCCGACACCGACGCCGGTGAACGGGACACCGCGCTCACCTCGTTGCTCTGCACCCTGCGGTCGCTGGAGGGCCGCCTCGCCCGCCAGGAGTACCTGCTGGGCGAGCAACTCACCATCGCCGACGTGGAGTTGTGGGTCAGCCTGGTGCAGCTCGACACCGTGCACCGCTGGCACCTGGACGCCGCCGCAGTGCACCGCATCGCCGGCCATCCGAGGCTGTGGGCGTACGCCCGCCGGCTTGCCGCTCACCCCGCCTTCGGATCGCACCTCGACCTCGACGGCATCGCCCGGCGGCACCACACCCACTGCCGCGGACTCGAGGCCGCGGGGGCGGCGGTGCAGATCCTTGACTGGGCCTCGCACGTCCCGAACGGAACCGCGACGCGGCCGAGTTGACCGACCGGCTGTGCTCCGTCGCACGTATCACCTGGTGGACGTGCGTTGACAGCGCCTCCGGTGCTGTATTGACTTACGGGCCAGAACGGTCATGAGTGTCAGTGACAAGCCCTGGCTTGCTGACCGGCAACCCTCGCGCCGCGGTGGGGTGCCCCAGGTGACGACCGGACCGGATGACGTTTCGGTAAGCGCGAGGCCCCACGGGGCCGGAAGAATGACGGTGACAGTGATGTACGCAGCTTCGAGGACAGCCGCTCGGCGGCCCCGCGGCTGCGTACTGCTGTGCGCGAACCGTTCCGTCGACCTTCTTCGCGTCAACAGCGCACTGTGTACCACCCCGGGCTCTGCCCGCTGTCACGGCTGACGGCTCTCTGAATCCCTGACGCGTACCGCCGCTGCGGTGCGTCCCCGTTTCCGTCCCGTCCCCGGTCCCGTGCGCTTCTCATGCCTCGTCACACCGGCGGCCCGTGCCGCGCTCCGGTGTCGTCATGCGCGCCGTCCGGGGTGTCCGAATCCGCTGGAGCCTCCATGAGTGAACCCCCCGGCGCCGCCCTGTCCCTGGCCCCGGCGCCGCCCCACGACCACACCGCCCCCAAGCCCCTGACGGCCCAGCGGGTGCTGCCCCTGCGCCGCCCCGGCCGCTGGATCGTCACCGCCGTCGTCCTCGTACTGGTGGCCCAGTTCGTCCACGGCCTGGTGTCCAACCCGTTCTACCAGTGGGACCGCTTCGCCTACTGGTTCCTGCGCCCCACGATTCTCGACGGACTGCTCATCACCCTCGAAGTCGCCGCGCTCAGCGCCGTGTCGGGCCTGCTCGGCGGGATCCTTCTCGCGCTGGCCCGGCTCTCGAAGAGCCCCGTGCTGCGTGCGGTCAGCTGGACCTATGTGTGGGCGTTCCGCTCCATCCCGCTGATCGTGGTGCTGATCTTCCTGTACAACTTCAGCGCGCTCTACAAGACGCTGAGCATCGGCGTGCCCTTCGGCCCCGCCTTCTTCTCCTTCGACGAATCCAGGCTCGCCACCGACATGGCCGTCGCCGTCGTCGGCCTGAGCCTGAACGAGGCGGCGTACGCGGCGGAGGTGGTCCGCGGCGGCATCCTCTCCGTCGACCAGGGCCAGCACGAGGCGGCCGCCGCACTGGGTCTGCCCAAGGGCTACCAGTTCACGAGGATCGTCTTCCCGCAGGCTCTCAGGTCCATCACACCGAACTACGTCAACCAGCTGATCGGCCTGATCAAGAGCACCTCGCTGGTGTTCTACGTCTCGCTGCTCGACCTGTTCGGCTCCGCGCAGACCATGGGCTCCACCTACCCGGGCGACATCGTGCCGCTGCTGCTGGTCGTCACGGTCTGGTACCTGATCCTCACGAGCGTCGTGTCCGTCATCCAGTTCTACGTCGAGCGGTACTACGCCCGGGGCGCCACCCGCAGCCTGCCGCCGACCCCGTTGCAGAAACTCCGCACCGGCCTGCGTGACCTGCGGGACCGTGTGCGCAGGGAGGCCGCCGTATGACCACCGAAACGCTCGAGACACACCCCGTGGCGGTCGAGGTGCACGATGTGCACAAGTGGTACGGCGCCCATCAGGTGCTGGAAGGCGTGGAGTTGACCGTACGTCCGGGCGAAGTGACCGTGATCCTGGGCCCGTCCGGCTCCGGAAAGTCGACCCTGCTGCGCGTGATCAACCACCTGGAGAAGCCCGAACGCGGTTACGTCAGCGTCAACGGCGAACCCATCGGCGTACGCAGGCACGGCGACCGCCTGAAGGAACTGAGCGAGCGGGTCATCCTGACCCAGCGCAGCCGCATCGGATTCGTCTTCCAGAACTTCAACCTCTTCCCGCATCTGACCGTGCTGGACAACGTGGCCGTCGCCCCGGTCGCCACCGGCAGGCTGTCCAGGCCCGAGGCCCAGGAACTGGCACGCGACCTGCTCGGCCGGGTCGGCCTCGCCGACAGGACGGGGTCCTACCCACGGCAGTTGTCCGGTGGCCAGCAGCAGCGCGTGGCCATAGCCCGCGCGCTCGCCCTGCGCCCCGGGGTCATCCTCTTCGACGAACCCACCTCCGCCCTCGACCCCGAACTGGTCGGCGAGGTACTGGCGGTCATCAAGGACCTGGCGAGCAGCGGCACCACGCTGGTCGTCGTCACCCATGAGATCGGGTTCGCCCGCGAGGTCGCCGACCGGGTGGTCTTCATGGACGGCGGTCGGATCGTCGAACAGGGGCCGCCGGCCGAGGTCCTCGACAACCCACAGCACGAGCGGACCAGGGACTTCCTGAGCAAGGTGCTCTGACCCGCCCCGCCCGTTCGCCACATTCCCATTTTCTGTTTCTCCGCTCACCGAACAAGGACAGCCATGCGTACCCTCAGTCTCCGCAGCCGATTCCTTCGCGGTCTCACCGCAGGCACCGCCGTCGCCACCCTCGCCGCCGGGCTCGCCGCGTGCGGGGGCAACAGCGACGCCGCCACCGACACCGACAGCGCCGCGGCCGGCACGGTCACCGTGGGACAGCTCTCCAACGGTGCCGCGAAGCAGGCCCAGTTGAAGGTGTCCGAGGTGAAGTCGATCAGTGGCGAACTACCCAAGTCCGTTGCCAAGAGCGGCAAATTGGTCATCGGCGTGGGCGCCCTGCCCTCCGGTTTCGCGCCGCTGGCATACGTGGGCAGCGACCAGAAGACCCTCACCGGCGCCGAGCCCGACTTCGGCCGACTGGTGGCCGCGGTCCTCGGCCTCAAGCCCGAGCTGAAGAACTCGACGTGGGAGAACCTCTTCGTCGGCATCGACAGCGGCAAGGTCGACGTCGCCTTCTCGAACGTCACCGACACCGAGGAGCGCAAGAAGAAGTACGAGTTCGCCTCCTACCGTCAGGACAACCTCGCCTTCGAGGTGCCGAAGAAGAGCACCTGGAACTTCGACGGCAATTACGAGAACCTCGCGGGCAAGACGGTCTCCGTCGGCTCCGGCACCAACCAGGAGAAGATTCTGCTGGAGTGGAAGGCGAAGCTGGAGAAGGAGGGCAAGAAGCTCACCGTCAAGTACTTCCCGGACCGCAACGGCACCTATCTGGCGCTGTCCAGCGGGAAGATAGACGCTTACTTCGGACCCAACCCCGGCATCGCTTACCACATCACCCAGACCGCGAACACGCCTCAGGCGACCCGTAACGCGGGCAAGTTCTCCGGTGCCGGCGAGTCCCTCCAGGGACTGATCGCGGCGACCGCGAAGAAGGACAGCGGACTGGCCAAGCCCGTCGCCGACGCCATCAACTACCTGATCAGGAACGGTCAGTACGCAAAGTGGCTGGCCGCCTGGAACCTGTCCAACGAGGCCGTCGCCACGTCCGAGATCAACCCGCCCGGCCTGCCGCTCGACAACTCCTGATCACCTGCCGCACCCCAACGGACCGACCGTACGCCGAAAGGACTTCGCCACCGTGACCTCCGAGACCGTCGTCCGCGGTGGCGAAGCCCTTGAGGCACCGGCCACGAGCCTCCTCGACAACGCCGTATGGGCCGCACTGGACGGTCCGTACCATGCCCGCTTCGCCGAGCGCGCAGGCGACGCCGCCCGCTACCCGGCGGACGTCTACGCCTTCGCCGCCCTCGCCGATCCCGCCGACCCGCACGCCTGGGCCGATCTGCGCACTCTCATCGGTCCGGGAAACGCCGTACGGATCAAGGGAGCCGACACCGTCCCCGACGGCTGGGAGATCGTCGGGGCCGGACAGGGCGTCCAGCTCGTCGACACCGCACTGCGGGCCGAAGAGGCTCCCGACGCCGTACGGCTCGGACCGGACGATGTCCCCGAGATCCTGGACCTGGTCGCCCGCACCAGGCCGGGGCCGTTCCTGGACCGCACCGTAGAACTCGGCACCTACCTCGGCATCCGGCACCACGGCCGGCTGATCGCCGTGGCCGGTGAGCGTCTGCGGCTGCCCGGCTGGACCGAGATCAGCGCGGTCTGCACCGATCCTGCCCACCGCGGCCGAGGTTTGGCCACCCGGCTGGTCCGCGCAGTCGCGGCCGGCATCCGGGAGCACGGCGACACCCCGTTCCTCCATGCCCGCGCGGACAACACGCAGGCGATCCGGCTGTACGAGTCGATCGGCTTCACCCTGCGTCGCCGCACCACGATCCTCCAGGTCCGCACGCAGGAACAGACGGTGCGGCCAGGGCGTTGTTCCGACGATATGCAGGCGGCGCGGTCCGCCGAGCCCGACGGACGGAGGTGGCGGACGTGACGCGTGCACTCCACGCCGTCCGCCTCCACTCCCGGCCCCACATCGATCTGCTGCGCGTGGCCGGCGCGCTCTGTTGCTCCTGACCTTCCCTCAGTGCCGACGCGATCTTCAGCCGCTACAGCGCCCTCGAGCCGGGCCGGGCCTTCTACACGGACGTCAAGGGCCGCCTGGCCAAGTACGGCCGCCGCCCCGACCAGCTGCTCATCCTGCCCGCCGCGACCTTCGTCCTCGGCGACACGGACGCGGAGGCGGAGGAACTGGCCCGTGAGGTGCGCAGGGCGCAGGTCAGCGGCGCCACGGCGATCAAACACCTGGAGTTCGTCTGGAACCGCGACCTGTCCGCCTACGACCCGGACGGTCCGCTCCCCGACATCGACCCCGAGCTCGGCGAACACCACATCGCGCGCGGTCGCGCCCAGGTGCGGATGTACCGCGACCCGCCGGCCACCGCCCGGGAGTGGCGGGAGCCGGCCGCCGCGAACAACTGGTCCATCCGTGACCTGGTCATCAACACCGGTAACCGGCAGACCTTCGTGGGCTCCCCGGCGACCGTGGCGCAGACCATCAACGACTTCGTCCAGGCCGACGCGTCGGACGGGTTCATCCTCGTCCCGCACATCACCCCCGGCGGACTCGACGCCTTCGCCGACACCGTGGTCCCGCTGCTCCAGGAACGCGGCGTGTTCCGCACGGAGTACGAGGGCGCGACCCTGCGCGACCACCTGGGCCTGACCCACCCCGACGCCGAGGCCCCCGGGCAGCAGGCGGCGTCGTAGGTCCCGTCGCTCCGACCAGTCGAGCTGATGCTCGGGAGTGCCCTGCGTCGCCGACCAGGGGAAGGACCGAGGGGACGGATGCGCGACCGCCCCGGCCGGATCGGATCCGGCCGGGACGGCTGTCATGCGGATGCGGGTGCCCCGCAGGAGGTGCTTACGCGAGCGACGCCAGCGCCTCGTTCCAGGTCGCCGACGGGCGCATGACCGCGGCGGCCTTGGCCGGGTCGGGCTGGTAGTAGCCGCCGATGTCGGCCGGCTTGCCCTGGACGGCGAGCAGCTCGTCGACGATCTTCTGCTCGTTGGCGGAGAGCGTCTCGGCGAGCGGGGCGAACGCCTTGGCCAGCTCCGCGTCGTCGGTCTGCTGGGCCAGCTCCTGCGCCCAGTACAGGGACAGGTAGAAGTGGCTGCCGCGGTTGTCGATGCCGCCGACGCGACGGGTCGGGGACTTGTCCTCGTTGAGGAAGGTCGCCGTGGCGCGGTCGAGGGTGTCGGCGAGGACCTGGGCGCGGGCGTTGCCGGTGGTCTTCGCGTACTGCTCGAAGGACGGCACTAGGGCGAAGAACTCGCCGAGCGAGTCCCAGCGCAGGTAGTTCTCCTTGACCAGCTGCTGGACGTGCTTCGGGGCAGAGCCGCCGGCACCCGTCTCGAAGAGGCCGCCGCCCGCCATCAGCGGGACGACCGACAGCATCTTGGCGCTGGTGCCCAGCTCCAGGATCGGGAACAGGTCCGTGAGGTAGTCACGGAGCACGTTGCCGGTGACGGAGATGGTGTTCTCGCCGCGGCGGATGCGCTCGACGGACAGCTTGGTGGCCTCGACCGGGGACAGGATGCGGATGTCCAGGCCCTCGGTGTCGTGCTCCTGCAGGTACTGCTGGACCTTGGCGATCAGGTTGGCGTCGTGGGCGCGGGTCTCGTCCAGCCAGAACACCGCCGGGTCGCCGGTGGCGCGGGCGCGGGTGACGGCGAGCTTCACCCAGTCCTTGATCGGGGCGTCCTTGGTCTGGCAGGCGCGGAAGATGTCGCCGGCGGAGACCGTCTGCTCCAGGACGACGTTGCCGGCCTGGTCGACCAGGCGGACCGTGCCGGTGACCGGGATCTCGAAGGTCTTGTCGTGGCTGCCGTACTCCTCGGCCTTCTGCGCCATGAGCCCGACGTTGGGCACGGAGCCCATGGTCGACGGGTCGTAGGCGCCGTGGGCGCGGCAGTCGTCGATGACGGCCTGGTAGACGCCGGAGTAGGAGGAGTCCGGCAGGACCGCGAGGGTGTCGGCCTCCTGGCCGTCCGGGCCCCACATGTGGCCGGAGGTGCGGATCATGGCCGGCATGGAGGCGTCGACGATCACGTCGGAGGGGACGTGCAGGTTGGTGATGCCCTTGTCGGAGTCGACCATCGCCAGCGCCGGGCCCTCGGCCAGCTCGGCGTCGAAGGAGGCCTTGATCTCGTCGCCGTTGGGCAGGCCCTCAAGGCCCTTGAAGATGCCGCCCAGACCGTCGTTCGGGGTCAGACCGGCCGCGGCGAACGTCTCACCGTACTTCGCGAACGTCTTGGGGAAGAAGGCGCGCACCACGTGACCGAAGATGATCGGGTCGGAGACCTTCATCATCGTGGCCTTCAGGTGCACGGAGAAGAGAACGCCCTCCTCCTTGGCGCGTGCGACCTGCGCCGTCAGGAACTCGCGCAGGGCGGCGACGCGCATCACGGAGGCGTCGACGACCTCGTCCTCGAGGACCGGTACGGACTCGCGCAGCACGGTGGTGGAGCCGTCGTCGCCCTTCAGCTCGATGCGCAGCGAACCGGCCTCGGAGATCACCGCGGACTTCTCGGTGGAGCAGAAGTCGTCCACGCCCATGGTCGCCACATTGGTCTTGGACTCGGAGGTCCAGGCGCCCATGCGGTGCGGGTGGGTCTTGGCGTAGTTCTTGACCGATGCGGGGGCCCGGCGGTCGGAGTTGCCCTCACGCAGGACCGGGTTCACGGCGGAGCCCTTGATCTTGTCGTAACGGGCGCGGATGTCCCGCTCCTCGTCGGTCTTCGGCTCGTCCGGGTAGTCCGGCAGTGCGTAGCCCTGGCCCTGCAGCTCGGCGACGGCGGCCTTCAGCTGCGGGACGGACGCCGAGACGTTCGGCAGCTTGATGATGTTGGCGGCGGGGGTCTTGGCCAGCGCGCCCAGCTCCGCGAGGTGGTCACCGATCCGCTGGTCCTCGGTCAGGTACTCGGGGAAGACCGCGAGGATGCGCCCGGCCAGCGAGATGTCACGGGTCTCCACAGTCACACCCGCCTGCGAGGCGTACGCCTGGACCACCGGCAGGAAGGAATACGTCGCCAGGGCCGGGGCCTCGTCAGTGTGCGTGTAAATGATGGTCGAGTCAGTCACCGGGTGCTCCGCTCCACGTCTGCAACATTGCTCGACATCAAGATATCTCGTGATCGCCCTCGGTTCGACAGGGGTCCGTCCGCACTCCGGGACGCCCTGTGCATCCTTGCCCGGAACCGAAGCGTCTGATCTTGCGGTCAAGGAAAGAGTTCGCACCTTCCATCCGACGGCCGGATCCGACCACCCGGCCGCCCGAGCGAAAGCGACCCATGAGATATCGCAGCAGAGTGACGGCCCCGGCGGCCGCCCTCATAGGCACCGCGGCCGTGTCCGTGACCACCGCCCCCACCGCCCGCGCCGATGCCCCGGGGCGGACCGCAACCCCCGGCGCCGAGACCGTCGGCGACCCTGTCTTCCCCGCGCTCGGCAACGGCGGTTACCGCGTGACGGCGTACGACCTGGACCTCTCGTACGACTCCGGGACCCGCCGCGTCGACGCCACCGCCCGCCTGACCGTGGAGACCCTCCAGGACCTGTCGCGCCTCTCGCTGGACTGCCTCGGCCTCGACGTACGTTCCGTGTGCGTAGACGGACGGAGCGCGACCTTCGATCTGGTCGACGAGAAGCTCCGCATCACACCTTGCCGGACATTGAGGGACGGCCGCTGCGTCGTGATCGACGTCGAGTACGGCGCCGACCCGGCGAAAGCCCTCCCGCACACGGGCTGGGTCGTCACCCAGGACGGCTTCGCCACGGCCGGCCAGCCCGACTCGGCGCACACCGTCTTCCCGTGCAACGACCACCCCTCCGACAAGGCCCGCTTCACCTTCCGGATCACCGTGCCGGACGGCCTCGTCGGCGTCGCCAACGGCACCCTCGTCGGCACCTGGTGCCGGGACGGCCGTACGACCTACGCGTACCGCTCCCGCTTCCCGATGGCCACCGAACTCGTCCAGATCACGGTCGGCGACTATGTGATCAAGAACCGGCAGGGCCCGCACGGACTGCGTCTGCGCGACGTCGTCCCGACCGCGCGCGCCGCGGCCCTGGAGCCGGCACTCGCCCTGACCCCGGGCCTGCTGGAGTGGCTGGAGCCGAAGCTGGGCGCCTTCCCGTTCGAGACGTACGGACTGCTTCCCTGCAACTCCGACGACCCGAACGCCTTCGGCTTCACGGGCCTGGAGACACAGACACTCACCCTGTACAAGCCGAACTTCCTGCTCCAGGAGGAGAAGAAGATCGGCTCGCACATGATGCACGAGCTGGTCCACTCGTACTTCGGCAACATGGTCAGCCCCGCCACCTGGGCCGACCTGTGGCTGAACGAGGGGCACGCCGACTTCTACGGGCTGCTGTACCGCTACGAGCGCGGCTGGGCCGACTCCCTGGGCCTGACGACCATGGAAGCCCGGATGAAGGACACCTACTCCCGTGGCGACCAGTGGCGCAAGGCCTCCGGACCGGTCGCCGCGCCCAACGCCGTCAACCTGTTCGACAGCCAACGCTATCTGGGCGGTGTCCTCGTCCTGTACGCATTGCGGCAGGTGGTGGGCGAGGACGTCTTCAATGCCATCGAGCGGACCTTCCTGGAGCGACACCGGGGCTCCTCGGCGACGACGGAGGACTACATCGCCGTCGCCTCGGAGGTTTCCGGCCAGGACCAGTCCGGCTTCCTGCGGGACTGGCTGTACGGCACGACGACGCCGCGGATGCCCGGCCACCCGGACTGGACTGTGACGCCTGTGCCCCCCTCCCTCGCCGCGCCGCACAGCCGGAGGGACGGGCAGTACCACGACGCCTCGGCGACGCTCTGAGCCGTCAGTCGAGCAGGGCGGAGGCCCCTCCGCCCTGCTCGACCCCCGCGTCCTGCGGGCTCCGCTGCTGCGGGATCGGCACCGAGCCCTGCTGGATCGCCACCGTCCGCGCCGGAGCCGGGATGCGGATGCCCTCCGCCCGGTACCGCTTGTGCAGACGCTTGATGAACTCGTGCTTGATCCGGTACTGGTCGCTGAACTCGCCGACGCCGAGGATCACCGTGAAACCGATCCGGGAGTCGCCGAAGGTGTGGAAGCGCACCGCCGGCTCGTGCTCGGGCACGGCGCCGGTGATCTCGGTCATCACCTCGGCGACGACCTCGGTGGTCACGCGCTCGACGTGCTCCAGGTCGCTGTCGTAGGCGACCCCCACCTGCACCAGGACGGTCAACTGCTGCTCGGGACGTGTGAAGTTGGTCATGTTCGTCTTCGCGAGCTGACCGTTGGGGACGACCACCAGGTTGTTGGAGAGCTGACGGACGGTCGTCTGCCGCCAGTTGATGTCGACGACATAGCCCTCCTCGCCGCTGCTCAGCCGGATGTAGTCGCCGGGCTGGACGGTCTTCGAGGCGAGGATGTGGATGCCCGCGAAGAGGTTCGCGAGGGTGTCCTGGAGGGCGAGCGCGACCGCGAGACCGCCGACACCCAGGGCCGTGAGCAGCGGCGCTATGGAGATGCCCAGCGTCTGCAGCATCACCAGGAAGCCGATCGCCAGGACCAGGATCCGGGTGATGTTGACGAAGATCGTGGCCGATCCGGCGACCCCGGAGCGGGACTGTGTGACCGTCTGCACCAGCCCGGCGATCACCCGGGCCGCCGAGACCGTCACCACGAAGATGAGCAGTACGGTCAGGACCTGGTTGACGTGGTGCTGAACCGTCCGTGTCAGCGGCAGGACCGCGCCCGCGGCTGCCGCACCGCCCGCGATCGCCGCCCACGGCGTCACCGTCCGAAGAGCGTCCACGATGACGTCGTCGCCGCTCCAGCGGGTGCGCTTGGCGTGCTTGGCCAGCCAGCGCAGCAGGGTGCGCGACAGGAAGGCCGCCACCACGCCGGCGGCCAGAGCGATACCGGCGAGGATGAGATCGTCCAGGGTCAGCGCGCGGTTCACCGGTCACCTCCGGAACGGGAGAGAGGGCCCCTGGGCCGGATGTGAGGAGTCGTCACCTTGCCACCTGCTCGAATCACGGGATGCACCATCACCTCCGGACAGTTGTTCGCCGTCCGGGGCGAGGATTCATCCTGCCGTATGACGGTGTCCGTCCGTCACCGGGCCGACGGAGAGCCGCCATTGACGTCCGCTCGCCGCCTGAGCCAGGCTGGCGCACGATGATCAGGGCGGACGGACGGGGCGGATCATGACCGGTGGTGCGGTGCTCGCCGTCGACCAGGGCACCTCCGGCACCAAGGCACTCGTCCTGTGCCCGGAGCGCGGTGTGATCGGCTCGGCCACCGCCCCCGTACGCCCCCGCCATCTGCCCGGCGGACTCGTCGAGGTGGATCCGGCCGACTTGTACGACTCCGTCGTGACCGCCGGCCGCCGCGCGCTCGCCGAGGCGGGCGAGCCCGTCGTGGCCGTGGGACTCGCCAACCAGGGCGAGACCGTTCTCGCCTGGGACCCGGACACGGGCAGGCCGCTGACCGACGCGCTCGTGTGGCAGGACCGCCGTGCCGAGGGCATGTGCACCGAACTCGCCCCGCACGCCGACGAGTTACGGCATCTGACCGGGCTGCCACTCGACCCGTACTTCGCCGCCCCGAAAATGGCCTGGATACGACGTCACCTCACCCGGGACGGGGTCGTGACGACCAGTGACGTGTGGCTCGTGCACCGGCTGGCGGGGGCCTTCGTCACCGACGCCGCCACCGCCGGCCGTACCCAGCTCCTCGATCTGGACCGGGTGGAGTGGTCACCGGCCGCGCTCGACGTCTTCGGGCTGTCCGGGGAGCGGCTGCCGCAGATCGTGGACGCGGCGGCGCCCGTCGGCACCACGACCGCCTTCGGACCCGGTATCCCCCTCACCGGGCTGCTCGTGGACCAGCAGGCGGCGCTCCTCGCCCAGCGTGTGACCGAGCCCGGAAGCGCCAAGTGCACCTATGGAACCGGCGCGTTCCTGCTCGCGCACACCGGGGACGCACCCCGGCGCGGCACCTCCGGGCTGGTGAGCTGCGTCGCCTGGCGACTGGCCGGACATACCTCCTACTGCCTCGACGGGCAGGTGTACACCGCCGCGTCCGCGGTGCGCTGGCTCGCCGACCTGGGCGTCATCTCCGGCGGCGCGGACCTCGACCCGGTCGGCGCCACCGTGCCCGACAGCGGAGGCGTCACCTTCGTCCCGGCGCTCGCCGGACTCGCCGCCCCCTGGTGGCGCGGCGATCTGCGCGGCTCGCTCACCGGACTCGGCCTCGACACCACAGCGGGCCATGTCGTGCGCGCCCTGTGCGAGGGCATCGCGGCCCAGGTCGCCGCCCTCGCCGAAGCGGCCGCCGCCGATCTGGGCACCCCGCTCACCGCCCTGCGCGTCGACGGCGGCCTGACCCGCTCGGCCCTGCTCATGCAGACCCAGGCCGATCTGGTCCAACTCCCCGTCGAGGTGTCGCAGCTGCCCGACACCACCGCGCTCGGCGTCGGCGCCGCCGCCCGTCTCGGCCACGACCCGGCCCTCACCCTCGACCAGGCCCTGCCGGCCTGGCGGCCCTCCGCCGTCTACGAGCCGCGCATCCCGGCCGCCGAGGCCGCCGACCGCCTCGCCCGCTTCCGTACGGCCGTCGCCGCCCTGCTCGACGGGACGCCCGTATGACGGTCACCACCAGCGGCGCGCTGCCGGAGATGCCGTACGACGTCGCCATCGTCGGCGCGGGCGTCGTCGGCTGTGCGATCGCCCGCGAACTCGCCCGTCACCCACGGCTGCGCATCGCCCTCGTCGAGGCCCAGGACGATGTCGGCCAGGGCACCTCCAAGGCCAACACGGCGATCCTGCACACCGGTTTCGACGCCGTACCGGGCTCGCTGGAGGCCCGGCTCGTACGGGAGGGGGCCAACCGGCTCGCCGCGTACGCCGCCGAGTCGGGGATCCCCGTCGAACGCGTCGGCGCCCTGCTGGTCGCCTGGGACTCCGAACAGCTCGCCGCGCTCCCCGGGCTGGCGGCCAAGGCGCAGAAGAACGGCTACGAGGAGGGCCGGCTCCTCGGCCCCGACGAGGTGTACGCCCGCGAACCGCACCTCGGCCCCGGCGCCCTCGGCGCCCTGCACATCCCGGACGAGAGCATCATCTGCCCCTGGACGACGACCCTCGCATACGCCACCCAGGCAGTGCGGAGCGGCGCCGACCTGCACCTCAACTGCCGGGTGAGGACGGCGGGTCCGGGCATCCTGCACACCACCCGCGGCACCCTGCGCGCCCGCCATCTCGTCAACGCGGCGGGCCTGGGCTCCGACGAACTCGACCGGCACCTCGGCCACAGCGACTTCACCGTCACTCCGCGCCGCGGCCAGCTCATCGTCTTCGACAAGTTCGCCAGGGAACTGGTCCACCACATCCTGCTCCCCGTCCCGACGGCCCTCGGCAAGGGAGTCCTGGTGTCCCCGACCGTGTACGGGAACGTCCTGCTCGGGCCGACCGCAGAGGACCTGGACGACAGGACGGCGACCGGATCGACGCCGGAGGGGCTCGCGCTGCTGCGGGACAAGGGGCGCCGGATCCTGCCGGACCTGCTCGACGAGGAGGTCACCGCCGTCTACGCCGGACTGCGCGCGGCCACCGAGCACGACGACTACCGGATCCGCGCCCATCCCGAGCAGGGGTACGTCACCGTCGGCGGTATCCGCTCCACGGGCCTGACCGCGTCCATGGCCATCGCCTGGTACGTGACCGGGCTGCTCGCCGAGAGCGGCCTCGACCTGAGGGAGCCGGAGGAACCGGCGCCGGTGCGCATGCCCAACCTGGGCGAGGCCTTCCCACGCCCCTACCAGCGGCCCGACCTCATCGCCGCCGACCCCGAGTACGGCACTCTCGTCTGCCACTGCGAACGCGTCACCCGCGGCGAGATCCGCGACGCCCTCGCCAGTACGGTCCCGCCGCACAGCCTCGACGGACTGCGCCGCCGCACCCGGGCGCGCGGCGGCCGCTGCCAGGGGTTCTACTGCGGGGCGGCCGTACGCGAGCTCTTCGAAGGGCGGCGACCGTGAGGGCCGTGGACGTGCTGGTCGTCGGGGCCGGACCCGCCGGTCTCGCGGTCGCCGCGCGGCTGGCCGCCGCCGGAGCCGGACGCGTCGAGGTGCTGGAGAGGGAACCGGCGGCCGGGGGAGTGCCCCGTCTGCGCCGGCCCGGGGCGGCACGCCGGAAGGCCGGGGCCGCCGAAGAGGCCGGGGCGGTCGTGCGGACCGGCGTCACCGCGCTCGGCTGGTCCGGGCCGCTCGCCGTGGACACCGTCAGCCCGGACGGCCATGAGACGATCACCGCCCGGGCGGTCGTCCTCGCCACCGGAGCCCGTGAACGGCCGCGTGCCGCACGGCTGGTGGCGGGCACCCGACCCGCCGGGGTGTTCACCACGGGCGAGCTGCTGCGGGCCGTCCACGGCCATGGACAGCGCATCGGTGAGCGGGCGGTGGTGGTCGGTGCGGAAGACGTGAGCTATGTGGCCGTCGACACGCTGCGGGCCGCCGGGGTCGCCGTCTCCGCGATGGTCACCGACCTGCCACGGCACCAGGCACCTCCCGTACGGGCGGCCGATGCCCGTCTGCGCCGGGGGATCCCCCTGCTGACCGGTGCCGCCGTGACCGAACTGTTCGGGCACGGCCTGCTGAGCGGTGTCGGGCTGCGTCACCGCGACGGCCGCACCACTACCCTCGCCTGCGACACCGTCGTCTTCACCGGCGACTTCGTGCCCGAGAACGAACTGGCCCGGCGCGGCGGCCTGGAACTGGACCCGGGCACCCGTGGACCGGCCGTCGACGGCGCGTTCCGCACCGGTCGGGAGGGCGTGTTCGCCGTCGGCAACGTGCTGCACGCCGTGGAGAGCGCGGACGCCGTGGCCCGGGAGGGCGAGCGCGCCGCCCGCCACGTGGTCGACCATCTGGCGGGAGAGCCGTGGCCGCCGGCGCTGCGCGTCCTCGTCGAGCCGCCCCTGCGCTGGATCGCCCCGAACCGTCTCGCACCGGCCGACGCGTACGTATTCGCGCTCCGCACCTCGGAGTTCCTGGCCCGCCCGCTGCTGACGGTCACCCAGGACGGCCGTCTCCTGCACCGCCACAGGCTGCACGGCACGGCGGTACCGAACCGGCCCGTCCATGTCGTCGGGCACTGGGTCGGTGCGGTCGATCCGCGCGGCGGACCCGTGCGGATCACGGCTCGTCACGACTAGGGCTCGACTTTCGGATCAGATCGGCCGATGGGGACGGTGTCTTGCGGCCCATCGAGCCCCCTCTGGGGAGTGCGTGCCAGGGCCCGCGACGTCGAGCTGATCCGAAAGACAGGCCCTGGAGGGCCGGACCCGCTCGGCCTGCTGTCACAGATCCGTGAACGACCCGTGCCGCCCGGCCCCCGCCGCGAACCGGGCCGCGCCCTCCAGGCTCGCCGCCAGCACGCCCATGCCGTACCGCAGTTCGCCCCGCATGGCCGTCGTCTCGTCCAGCCCTTCCTGGTCGAGGACGGAGGCCCGGTCACTGCGCAAACAGGCCTGGGGGAAGCGGGCGACGGCGGCGGCCAGTTCCTCGGCCTCGGCGCGGGCCCGGCCCGTCGGCACGACGCGGTTGGCCAGCCCTGTCTCGTACGCCTCCCGGGCCGGCACCGGACGGCCGGTGAGGATCATGTCCATCGCCCGGCTGGTGCCGATCAGCCGCGGCAGCCGCACCGTCCCGCCGTCGACGAGCGGTACGCCCCAGCGGCGGCAGAAGACCCCGAACACCGCGTCCTGTTCGGCGACCCGCAGATCGCACCAGAGCGCGAGCTCCAGACCGCCCGCCACCGCATGCCCCGCGACCGCCGCGATCACCGGCTTGGACAGCCGCAGCCGGGTGGGCCCCATCGGACCGTCGCCGTCCTCGGCGACCCGGTTGCCCCGCTCGGTCCCGATCGCCTTCAGATCGGCGCCCGCGCAGAACGTCCCGCCCTCGCCCCACAACACCGCCACCCGCGCAGAGTCGTCCGCCTCGAACTCACGGAAGGCGGCCACGAGCGCGGCGGCGGTCGGCCCGTCCACCGCGTTCCGGGCCTCGGGGCGGGAGAGTACGACGGTGGTGACATACCCCTGACGTTCGATCCGGACCGGCATCGGGCTGCCCCTTTCACAAGCGGGTGAGGGCTGGCCCGGCCGACGTTACTCCGGAGTACTGGTCGGTGTCCGTCCTCAGATCACCTTCAGGCGCACCAGCGCCCCCAACGTCAGCGCCCCCGGCACCAGCGGCAGCCACACCGTGATGATCCGGTACGCCAGCACCACCGCGGTCGCCACCGCCACCGGGCCGCCCGCCGCGACCAGCGCGACGATCAGCGCCGCCTCGACCGAGCCGATGCCGCCGGGCGTGGGCACGGCGGCGACCGCCACCGTCGCCGCCAGATACGCGATCGCCATGTGCGCGGGCGGCACCGGAAGGTCCAACGCCTGCCCCACCGCGGTCAGTCCGGCCGCCTGCAGCGCGGGGAAGGCCAGCGAGCCGCCCCACAGGGCGAGCGCGCGGGAGGGGCGGCTGTGCACCGAGCGGGCCTCGCACAGCGCCGTGCGCAGGAAGGAGAACACGGCCGTACGCAGCCGCCGTACGACCAGGACAACCGTCGCCGCGACGCACACCGCCACCACTACCGCGAACAGGAGCGGGCCGGTCGCCGAGGTGGGGACGACCGTGCCGAGCCGGAGGGCGTCCGGGAACGCGATCAGCAGGGCCAGCAGCAGACCGGTCCGCGTGACCGACTCGGCGAGCAGGTACAGCGCGAGTGCCGCCGACGAGCGGGCGAGCGGCACTCCACACACCGTCATGAACCGCAGGTTGACGGCGCTCGCACCCAGACCGGTCGGCAGCAGGTGGTTGGCCGCGCCCGCCGCGAACTGCGTGGCGAGCAGCCGGCGCGCGGGCAGCCGTTCCACCACCGCGCCCTGCCGGGTGAAGGCGGCGGCGACCCAGGTCAGGCAGGTCGCGCCGGCGGCGGCCACCAGCCACGGCCACTCGGCCGACCGGAGATGGCCGAAGCCCTCCGCGAGCACCGACCGGTGCCGCACCGCGACCACGAGCACGAGGACGAGCGGGAGCAGGCACAGGACCTGGCGGACCGGAACACGTCTGGGGAGTCCCTGAGGGAGACGTACGGCAGTCACATCGGGAGAGGTTTTCCACACTGCACCAACGTGAGGTTGCGGGCGCGCGGACGGCGGCTGACACGCCGGGCAAGGCCCGGGAGCGCAGGGGTGCGAGTGCGCGGGTGCCGCCCGGGGGACCAGCGCCTGCGTGCACGTCGTATCCCGCGCATTGACCTCAAGAATGCTCGAGGTTCTAACGTCTGTCCCATGAGCATGGAGACCACCGCCTGGCAGCAGCTGCACAGCGTCATGACCGCGCAGCAGGAGCGCCGCCCCTTCGCCCGCGCCACCCTGCGCCGCATCGGCGCGTTCGCCCGCCCGCACCGCCGTCGCATCGCACAGTTCGTCGTGCTCAGCGTGGTGACCGCGCTGCTCGCCGTCGCCACCCCCGTGCTCGCCGGGCGCGTCGTCGACGCGATCGTGTCGCACGGCGACCGGAGCACGGTCGTACGACTGTCGTTGCTCATCGCCCTCATCGCGCTCGCCGAGGCGGCGCTCGGGCTCCTCGGCCGCCGTCTTTCGGCCACCCTCGGGGAGGGGCTCATCCTCGATCTGCGGACAGCTGTGTTCGATCATGTGCAGCGCATGCCGGTCGCGTTCTTCATGCGTACTCGTACGGGTGCGCTGGTCAGTCGTCTCAACAACGACGTCATCGGCGCCCAGCGCGCCTTCAGCAACACCCTGTCGGGCGTCGTCGGCAACCTGGTCACGCTGCTCCTCACGCTCGCCGTGATGCTCACCCTGTCCTGGCAGATCACCCTGCTCGCCCTGGTGCTGCTCCCGGTCTTCGTGGTCCCGGCGCGGCGGATGGGCCGCCGGATGGCACGGCTGCAGCGGGAGGCCGCCGACCTCAACGCCGCGATGGGCACCCGGATGACCGAGCGCTTCTCGGCGCCCGGCGCCACGCTCATCAAGCTCTTCGGGCGGCCCGAGGACGAGTCCGCCGAGTTCGCGGCGCGGGCCGCCCGGGTGCGGGACATCGGCGTGCGCACGGCGATGGCCCAGTCGGCGTTCATCACGGCGCTGACCCTCGTCTCCGCCCTGGCACTGGCGCTGGTCTACGGCCTGGGTGGCTGGTTCGCCCTGCGCGGCACCCTGCAGCCGGGCTCCGTCGTCTCCCTGGCGCTGCTGCTCACCCGGCTCTACGCCCCGCTCACCTCCCTCGCGGGTGCCCGGGTCGAGGTCATGAGCGCCCTGGTCAGCTTCGAGCGCGTCTTCGAAGTACTGGACCTGAAGCCGCTGATCGAGGAGAAGCCCGAGCCGCGTACGGTCCCGAAAGGCCCGGTCTCGGTGGAGTTCGAGAACGTCCGCTTCGGCTACCCCGCCGCCGACAAGGTCTCCCTCGCCTCGCTGGAGGAGGTGGCGACCCTGGACACCCGCGGCGGGTCCGAGGTCCTGCGCAGCATCTCCTTCCGCGCCGAACCCGGGCAGACGGTGGCACTCGTGGGCTCCTCCGGCGCCGGCAAGTCCACCATCGCCGGACTGCTCCCGCGGCTCTACGACGTGGACGAGGGCGCCGTCCGTATCGGCGGCGTCGACGTCCGCGACCTGAGCGCCGAGTCCCTGCGCGCCACCCTCGGCATGGTCACGCAGGACGGCCACCTGTTCCACGACACCGTACGGGCCAATCTGCTGCTGGCCCGCCCGGACGCGACCGAGGACCAGCTGTGGGACGTGCTGCGCCGGGCCCGCCTCGACGACCTCGTACGATCCCTGCCCGACGGCCTCGACACCGTCGTCGGCGAGCGTGGCTACCGGCTCTCCGGCGGCGAACGCCAGCGCGTGACCATCGCCCGGCTGCTGCTGGCCCGCCAGCGCGTCGTCATCCTCGACGAGGCCACCGCCCATCTGGACAACACCTCGGAGGCGGCCGTGCAGGAGGCCCTGACGGAAGCCCTGGAGGGCCGCACCGCCGTGGTCATCGCCCACCGCCTGTCCACCGTACGGGCCGCCGACGTGATCCTCGTCGTCGAGTCCGGCCGGATCGTGGAGCGGGGCACGCACGAGGAACTGCTCGCGGCGGGCGGGCGGTACGCGGAGCTGAACCGGACGCAGTTCGAGAAGGCGGGGGAGCCCCGGGAGGCCGAGCCGGAGGCCGTGGCATAGCGACGGGCGGTGATCGCGCAGCAGGTGCCCGTCCGTGCCGGCTGCCGAGGCCGCTCGAACGGTCGGTATCGTCGCGGTGGGCGTCCGAGCTGCGCGGATCGTAGCGTGAAGGGGGCGGGGCAGCGGGGGAGGCGCGCAGAGGGAGACGGTGACGATGGCAGCGATGGACTACGAGGCTCTGTTCGCCGCCACGCCCAGCCCCTACCTGGTACTGGCCCCCGACCTGATCATCGTGGAGGTCAATCAGGCCTACCTGGACGCGACCAGGCGCACCCGGGAGGACCTGATCGGGCAGCACATCTTCGAGGCCTTCCCGGACAACCCGGCCGACCCCGAGGCCGACGGGGTGCGGAACCTGAACGCGTCGCTGCACCGGGTCCTGGTCTCCCGGGAGCCCGACACGATGGCGATGCAGAAGTACGACATCCCCGTCATGGGCCGGCCCGGTGTGTTCGAGGAGCGCTGGTGGTCGCCGGTCAACACCCCGATCCTGAAGCAGGACGGGAGCGTGGCGTGGATCATCCACCGGGTGGAGGACGTGACCGCGTACATCCAGACGCATGAAAGGGGAGACCAGCCGCCGCCCAGGCAGCTCACCGAGCGGGAGGCGCTGGAGGCCGAGCTGTATGCGCGGGCGCGCGAGCTGCAGCTGCTGAACGAGGAGCTGCGGCTCGCCCACAACCGTGAACGCCAGGTGGCCGTCGCGCTGCAGGAGGCCATGCTCCAGGCACCGGACCTGGCCCGGCACGAGAACGTCGCGGTGCGCTATCTGCCTGCCACCGGGTCCCTGAACGTGTGCGGCGACTGGTACGACCTGATCGACCTGTCCGACACCCGCTACGCGGTGGCGGTCGGCGACGTCGTCGGCCATGGCCTGGAGGCCGCTGCCGTCATGGGGATGCTCCGCAGCGCGCTGAGCGCGGCCATCCGGGCGCTGGAGCGGCCCGCCCAGGCCCTGGAGGTGCTGGGCCTGTACGCCCGATCGGTCGAGGGGGCACTGAACACCACCGCCATCAAGGCGATGGTGGACACCAGAAGCCACTTGATCATCTACAGCAGCGCCGGACACCCGCCTCCGGTCCTGGTCCACCCGGACGGCACGTGCGACCTGCTCGACCAGGCCACCGACCCGCCCCTGGCCGCCCGGCCCCAGCACCTGCCCCGCCCCCAGGCCGGCCAGACGTACAGCCCCGGGGACACGCTCGTGCTCTACACCGACGGGCTGATCGAACGCCGCGGCGAGCACATCGGGGCCGGCCTGGCCCGCCTGACCGACGCCCTCGGCCGCTCCAGCACCCTGGGCCCGGAACGTCTGGCCGACGCACTGCTGGCCCGCCTCGGCGTGGCCGGCGGCGCCCGCGACGACATCGCCCTGGTCATCGTCCGACTGTGACGGTTCTGGTCGCGGTCCTTGGGCGGCCCGCCACATCTCGGCCACCCTGTCCGTGACCGGACCCTCACGCGCAGGAGAGCCGTATGGTCATCGAGCACACGCCCCGCACCGCCGTCGTGACCGGAGCGGGATCCCGCCGCGGCATCGGCCGTGCCACCGCGCACGCGCTCGCCGCCGGCGGCTACCACATCGCCGTTCTGGACCTGGACGAGGAGGGCGCACGGGAAACGGCCCGCGAAGTCGCCGCCCGGTACGGGGTGAAGATCTCCGCCCACTGTGCGGACGTGACCGACGCCGACGCGGTGGACGCCGCGATCACGGAGGTCGAGGCCGCTCTTCCTCCGGTCGGTGTCCTGGTCAACAACGCGGGGATCACATCCCCGACTCCCTTCCTCGACGTTGCGCCCGCGGAATGGGACCGGATCTTCGAGGTCAATGTGCGCGGTGGCTTCCTGGTCACCCACCGCGTCGCAGCGGGAATGGTCGAACGCGGATTCGGCCGGATCATCTTCCTGTCCTCCGTCTCGGCCGAACGCGGTGGCGGGGTCTTCGGAGGGGTCGCCTACTCGGCTTCCAAGGCCGCCCTCCTCGGCTTCTCCCGGTCACTCGCCCGCGAGCTCGGTCCCTTCGGGGTCACCGTCAACTCGGTTGCCCCGAGCCTGATCGACACGGACATCACCCAGGGCAGGCTGGACGAGTCCCACAGGGCCGCCCTGATCGCCGGCATCCCGATGGGCCGCCTCGGCAGCGTCGAGGACGTGGCCGAGGTCGTCGCCTTCCTGGCCCGACCCGAATCCGGTTACGTCACCGGCGCGACGTACGACGTCAACGGTGGCTTCCACATCCACTGATCTCCACCAGAGCCTGCACGGGAACCGGGTTGAAGAAGTGCAGTCCGGCGACCCGGTTGCTCGCCGTTCCGGAGCGGTGCGCTGAGTCAGGTGCGTTGCGGAAGGCCCTGTTCGGCCCAGAGGCACTTGCCGTCGTGCAGGAAACGGGTGCCCCACCGCCGTGACAGGGCCGCCACCAGCTGCAGACCCCGGCCGCCCTCGTCGGTGTGCCCGGCGCGACGGATGCGGGGAGTGGTCAGGCTCCCGTCGTAGACCTCGCAGGTCAGGGTCCGGCTGCGCACCAGGCGCAGGCGGATGGGGCCCTTGGCATGGCGGACCACGTTGCCGACCAGCTCGCTCACCAGCAGTTCGGTGGTCATGACGAGGTCCTCCAGGTCCCACACGGTCAGCTGCCCACGGACGTACTCGCGGGCCTGCCCGGCCGCCCGGGGATCCTCCGGCAGGCTGCAGGTGGCGACGTCGCCGGGAGGGGTGCAGGAGGTGTGGGCGATGAGCAGCGCCGCATCGTCGTCGGTCTGCTCACGATCGGGCAGCAGGGCCGATATGACGACGTCGCACAGCTCGTCGAGTGAGCCGTGGCCGTCGCCCGGACCTCCGGCCGCGAAGTACGACGTGCGGGCCACCGCCCGCGTCAGCGTCTGCTGGAGCTGGTCCAGCCCCTGGCCCATGTCCCGGGTGGTGGATTCGACCAGGCCGTCCGTGCAGTAGACGAGCAGGCTCTCCCCCGGCAGGCGCAGCTCGTGGACCTCGAAGGGAGGCGTGGCGGCGCCCAGCGGCGGATTGGTGACCAGGTCCGGGCAGTGCACGGTGCCGTCGCGACGGACGATGACGGGCGGCGGGTGACCGGCCAGGGAGATCGTGCAGGTCTGGGCGACCGGGTCGAAGACGGCGTAGGTGCACGTGGCGTAGTAGTCGTGACCCAGGTCGCCGACCAGTTCGTTGAGATGGCTGAGCAGTTCGTCCGGATCCATCTCCAGGTCGGCGAGGGTACGGACCGCGGTACGCAGCCGCCCCATGGTGGCGGCTTCGGCGATTCCGTGTCCCATGACGTCGCCGATCACCATGGCGACGCGGTCCGCGGAGAGCGGGATGAGGTCGTACCAGTCCCCTCCCACCTCGTCGCCCTGGCCCGCGGGCAGGTAGCGGGCCGCGGCGTCGACGGCGGGCAGGGAGGGCAGCGTCCTGGGGAGCAGGCCGCGCTGGAGTCCCTGCGCGCGTGTGTGCTCCACGTCGTACAGGCGTGCCCGCTCCAGGGCTTGGGCGACCAGACCCGAGAGCGCCGTGAGCAGGGCGCGTTCCTCCTCGCTGAAGGAACGCGGCCGGGAGAAGGAGACGACACAGCAGCCGATGGCACGCCCGGAGGCGATGAGCGGGAGGAAGACCCAGGCGTTCTTGGGCGACGCCCTCGTCAGCTTCGCCATGGCGGGATACACACGGTCGAACTCGGCAGGCGATTCGATGAACCTGGGAGTACGGGTACGGAGTGCGTCGGTGACCGCGGTGTTGGCGGCCAGCGTGATTCCGTCGATCCGGTCGAGGAACTCCCGGGGGTATCCGATGGAGTCGATCACGCGCATACGCGGACCCTCGAGCTCCTCCACCACCAGCCCGTCGGCGCCGAAGGGCGGCAGAACGTGGTCCGCGACCGCACGGACCACGTCCCTCGACGTCACGGCTTCGGCGAGCGCCATGGTCAGCTCGCTCATGCGGGTGCTCCGCTCGGCCGCGATCCGCGCGTTGTCCCGCAGCAGCTGATCCGTCACGTCGACGAAGGTGACCGCAAGACCCGTGCCCCGCGTGGGCACGATCCGTATGTGATACAGCCGCTGATCGGCCGGCCAGCGCAGTTCGAAGCCGATCGGCGTGCCCTCGGCGCGGGCCCGGCGGCACTGGCCCTCCAGGGGAGGGACACGGCTCGCGGGGATGTCCCACAGGACGCTTCCGAGCAGCGCCCGGCCGTTGCCGAGCAGCCGCTCGGCCTCTTCGTTGACGAAGGCGATGCGCCAGTCGTCGTCGACGGTCAGCAGTCCGTCGCCCATGGTGCGCAGGGCGAGGAGGGCCGTCTCCGGCACGGACGGTGCCAGAACGTCTCCCCTCGGCGGGTCGGTCCTGCGGATCAGTGGGTTGCTGCCGGACTCCGTCATGCCGCCGCACCCCCTGTCTCGCGAGACTCCGCCCCCGAGCCGAGGAAGGACGCGCCGGCCGTGCCACCCCTGGACCCATGGGGCCTGCTGCCCTCAACGGTAGTTCCTGCCCGGCCCGCGGGCCGGGCAGGGTGAGACGCGGCCAGGAGGCCGCCACAGAGCCGCCCGACCACGTGACCAGGATCTCGGGTCGGCCCTGTCCGGAAAACGGACCATCCCTGATAGAAAGGTCGAACAGCTGCCCGGTTTCCTGCAGAAAAGCCCGCTCATGGTCCACGAGAGCACCCCTGACAGTCACATATTCGAGATGGATCTCACCGCCGACGAGGCGCGTCGGCGAGCGGAGTTCCTCGCCGCCATGGGACCCGACTGGGATCCGATGGCCGCGCTGGAGGGGGAGGACGCGGCGTACCGCATGCTCTACTCCGGCCTCGACGACGAGCAGCAGGAGATCTACGACCGCCTCGTGGCCGCCGGAGTGCTGCCCGCGGACCTCGGGGACGGCCATGCTGCCGATTGATCCGCACGCCGACGACGGGCGCCGAGCCTGGCTCCCCTGCCCGCAGTGCCGGGACCACGAGGACTGCGAGATCTGCCTGGCGGGCCGCACTTGTCGGCACCACTGGCGGTACCTGCTGTCCAACGTCGGGCACGTGGTTCATCTGCAGTGCCCTAATTGCACCCATATCTGGGCTCACGACACAGCCGCCTGATTGGATTCACGAACCGAGTGGACTCACGACCGAGTGGATTGAAGACCGGCGGGAACACGTTCCGCGTATGACGGGTCTTGCGGCGGGTCTTGACGGGTTTTGACGGGGCTTGGCGGGGCTTATGCGGTCGGCAACGAGAGAAAATCTTCACCGTCGGCAGAGCTGGGCGGCCAGGACAGCTCTGCTTGCGGCACCGTCAGCCGCGTTGCTGCCCTTGGTCTATGGAGGTTGGCGCGGCCTGCTGCTGCTCGTGGCCGGACTCGTGGGCCTCGCCCTCACCGCGGCCGCCCTCTGGTGGGTTCTGTCCCGCCGTGGAGTCGCTCGTGTCGCGGCGGCTGTGCTGGCCGTTGCCGCACCTGCCGCGGTCATCGAACTTTTCGTGACGGCGCACCTGCTCTGGGTGATCGGGCTGTCCTTCGTTCTGTGGTGCTCGGCGGTCTGGTGCGGCCGGTACGCACTGCGCAGCACGGGCCTTGGTCCGGTACGCGTCAAGGAGTACCGGACGCCACCGCCGCAGCGCCCCTTCCTGATCCTCAATCCGCGCTCCGGCGGCGGCAAGGTCGCGAAGTTCTCCCTCCAGGAGAAGGCCGAGGGTCTCGGTGCTCGTGTCGTCCTGCTCGACCCGGACCGGCACCAGGACGTCACCGCGCTGGCCCGGTCCGCGGTGGCGGACGGAGCGGACCTGCTCGGAGTCGCAGGCGGTGACGGCACCCAGGCCCTGGTCGCCGCCGTGGCCGCGGAGCACGGCGTGCCGTTCCTCGTGATCTCGGCCGGTACCCGCAACCACTTCGCCATGGATCTCGGCCTCGACCGTGACGACCCCTCCACCTGCCTCGACGCCCTCACGGATGGCGTCGAAATCCGGGTGGACCTCGGCTTCGCCGACGACCGCCCCTTCGTGAACAACGCGTCCTTCGGGGCGTACGGGGCAGTCGTCCAAAGCCCGGGCTACCGCAACGACAAGGTGGGCACCGCCCTGGACGTCCTGCCCGGCCTGCTCTCCCGGCAGCGCGGCCCGCGGCTGACGGCCCGGGCCGACGGCATCACGCTCACCGAGCCACAGGCCGTACTGGTGAGCAACAACCCCTACCGCACGGACGACCCGTTCGGCCTCGGCCGCCGCGAGCGGCTGAACTCCGGAAAGCTCGGCGTGCTCGCGGTCAGAGTGGACAGCGCCATCGAAGCGGCCGAGTTGCTGCTGGGTCCGGAGCCGGCCGGGCTGACCATGATGACCGCCCATGAGGTGGTCGTCGACACCGACGAAGGACATCTTGAGGTCGGTCTCGACGGTGAAGCCCTGAAGCTGCCCGCCCCTGTCCGCTGCCGCGTGGCGCGCCGTGCGCTGCGGGTGCGCGTTCCCCGAACCCGCCCCGGCGTCCCCGAGGTGCAACCACGCCTCGACTGGCGCCGACTGCGCAAGCTCGCGGCGGCGGTGGGCCGTACGGCCGTGCCCGGACGGTCCCGCTGACCGCTGACCGCTGACAGTGCGCGCCGGCGCGCAGGTTCACCCCGGGTCGGCTGGGCGGGACCAGCTGCAGGGCGCGGTCCAGGGGCAGGGAGAGGCGGATCCTTGCGTACAGCGGGTACCCGACGCTCGCGATACCCCCGGAGACGAGGAGCGCCGGGTCCGGCGGGTCGGTCAGTTCGCTCGCTGACCGGTCGGCCGTGCCTGCACCACGCGGTCGGCCCGGACCGTCCGCCACTCCTCCCGCGTCACATCCCGGGCCGGACCTCGGGGTGTGCGCGCGGGTTCCGGTGTCGGGCCTGGCTGACCATTCGCCGGTGAGGGGGGCGCCTCCCTATTCTCGAGGGCCATGGATCTTCGTGAAGAGTTGCCCGACGACAGGGAAGCCGTACGGGGTCTCCTGCTGGAGGCGTTCGGTGATCACGGGGCTGTCGTGGCCGACTTGGCAGACACCCTGCGCGACACCATCACCCCTGACAGCGGGCTGTCGCTCGTCGCCGAGCACGGCGGGCAGGTGGTCGGACACGTCATGTTCACCCGCAGCCTGCTCGACGCCCCCCGGCGCCTGGTCGATGTGCAGGTGCTCAGTCCAGTGGCCGTGACGCCTGGTCACCAACGGCGGGGAGTGGGCTCGGCCCTGGTACGGGGCGGGCTGGAGATCCTCGCCAGGGGTGCGGTGCCGCTCGTCTTCCTCGAAGGCGACCCGGCGTACTACTCGCGCCTGGGATTCGTGCCCGGTGGGGAGCAGGGCTTCCGCAAGCCTTCCCTGCGCATCCCCGATGCAGCCTTCCAGGCTCTCAAGCTCCCGGCATACGAGCCGTGGATGACGGGCACGCTGGTGTACTCGGAGCCGTTCTGGCGGCACGACGCGGTCGGCCTGCGCGACTCGGAGACCTGACCGGTGATGCGCAAGGATGAGACGGGAGGGCCGGTGTTCCAGGTGACGCCACAGGGCGACGACGCCTCACTGGTCGGCAGGGATGCGGAGATCAAGCGTCTGGACGGCGTCCTGGAGGCTCTCGCCGGGGGCGCGGGGCTGTTGTGGAGATCAGCGGGGAGCCCGGCATCGGGAAGACCGCCTTGCTGGGAGCTCTGGCCTCGCGAGCCGAAGCCATGGGCGTGCGCGTCGGCCGGGCCCACGCTCTCCATGGCTCCAAGATTCCGTACCAGCTGTTCGTCGACGTGCTGCAGTCCTGCTCCGCCGTCCTGTCCTCCGCAGACGAGGACGGTCCGGAGGTACCGGCCATTCCGCGGACACCCTCTGATGACTGCGGGTTCGCGGCAGAAGCGCAAACGCGCCTGAAGCGGTGGGCAGCCGACCGCGGCGGTGTGTTGCTCCTGGACAACGTGCATCTGTGCGACGAGCAGTCCACGGCGCTCGTGGCACGACTGGTGAGCACCCCGCTGCCCGGTCCGTTCGTCCTGGCGCTGGCACACCGCCCGCGGCAGACCCGTCCGGCCCTGCTGGAGGCATTGGCCTATGGGGTGCAGACCGGTGCCGTGACACGTGTGGAACCCACTCCCCTGAAAGTGAGTGCGGTCGCCGCCGTGCTGGACGGGTGGCGCGGCGAGGGCGGGGCCGAGGAGGAGACCGCCGAGAACGAGCCCGGCCACCTTCCGTGGAGCGTGCCTCGGAAAGCCGTCAACTTCCACGTGTACGCCGAGCAGTTGCACGCCGCGTCCGGAGGCAATCCCCGCATCATGAGGATCCTGGCCGCTTCGCGGTGGGACCCCGACGGCCGGCCGCTGCTGTCCGCGGGCCCGGACCGGGACGGTCTGCTGCGCGAGGCGGCGTCCCTCACGGCGGAGGTCCGGGCCCTGGCCGAGGACGCGGCGGTCGTGGCCGGGGGAGCGGCGGTGCTGGGTGGTTCCTTCGTGCCCGAAGACGTCGCGACCGTCTGCGACTTCGACGTGGACCGGACCCTGAGCGCGCTCGGCGAGCTGGTCCGCAGTGACCTCATACGTCCGCCGGCCTGGGGCGGCCAGTACGCGTTCCGCCACCCGGTGCTGGCGGAGATCGTCCTGGAGGGCATGCCCCCGGCCCTGAGACTCGTCGCCCACCGACGCGCCCTGGGCTTGCTGACGGAACGTCAGGCCTCGGTTGTCGCCCGTGCTCGCCAGGCAGAGCACCTACTGGGTTCGGGCGGAGAGGAGACGTTCCAGACGCTGGTCGAGGGGGCGGCGGAGGTGATGGCGCAGATGCCGGCCGCCGCAGCCCGCTGGCTGCGCCTGGTACTGGACGCCCTGCCCGTGGGGGAAGGCGTCGATCCGGCCCGCGCCCTCCTGGCGCTGGACTGCTGCCGGGCGCTCGCCGGGGCCGGGCGTCTACACGAGGCACGCTCACTGGCCCACGAGGTGCTGCGACACGGCCCGCAACTCCCGGGCGAGGTCTTCGTGATGGCCTCCGCCGTGTGCGGCGACATCGAGCGGCTGCTGGGCCGCTACCAGGAGGCCGACGCGGTCGTACGCGCCGCGCTCGACCTGCTCCCCAGGCCGTTGCCGCATCCGCTGCCGGCGGAGGCTCACGAACTGGTCATGACGCATGGAAAGACCGGAGTGCTCTGGGGCACCTACCCACGGGCACGCGACCTGGTTCAGGAAGCGAACCGGGCCGCCGGGGAAACGGCGTACAACCTGCACGTCCTGGCCGCGTTCGGCGACGCCCAGCTGGGCCTGCTGCCCGAGGCCGCCCACAAGGTGACGGAGTGCGCCCGGCTGGTGGACGGCCTGCCGGACGCAACAGCCGCGGCGATGCCCGACGTGTTCGCGATGCTGGGCTGCGCCGAGATGTACCTGGAGCGCTTCACCGACGCCTACCGGCATCTCGGCCGGGGACTTGAGACCTCGAGCGGGGGCAACCGCAAGCCCATGGTCCTCTATCTCCTCCTGGGGCTGTCGGTGCTGGACCAGTGGACCGGGCGGCCGGCCGACTCCCGGCGCCGGGCGCGGGACGCCGAACTGCTCGCCAGGTCCCTCGGAGTGGACGAAGGCGTGGGACTGGCCATGGTGATGCGGGCGGCGGCACTGATGTGGACGAGGCCACGGCGAGACGGCACCGGGCTGAGCGCACTCGCCCGCAAGGGCCTGCACAGAACCTCCCGCGGACGGGGATGGTGGCGCAATACGGCGGTCGGACTCCACGCCCAGGTGCAACTGTTCGCGGGGGACGCGGCCGGCTGCATCCGCACCCTGCTGGAGGAGGGCGGCGGTGAAGGGGTGCCACGGCTGCAGCGTCCCTTCCACCCTTCCCTGCTCGCCATCTTGACCCATGCCGCACTGCAATGCGGTGACATGCCCGCCGCCCGCCGCTGGGCCGACGCCGCCGAAGCCGCGGCCGAACAGTTGCAGCTCCCGCTGCAGACCCAGCACGCGACCCGGGCCCGCGCCATGCTGGACGCGGCCGAGGGACGGCACGACCGGGCCGCCGAGTTGTTCGACCGGGCGGCGGACTCCTTCCGACGGGGCAACATGCCGATGCTGCAGGCCTTGACCCTGGTGAACGGGGCTCCCTCGATCCACGTGGCACGGAGCGAGGAGGCGGCGCTCACCTGGCTGGAGACGGCGACCGAGGTTTCCGGCGACTGTGGCGCACTGCGCATACGCGAGGAGGCCGCCCGGGTCCGGGCCCACATCCTTGCCCGCCGCTCCTCGGCCGGATGGCCCGCCGGTCCGTACGCGCCGGCCTCCCTCGACGTCCTGACCGACCGGGAGCGCGAGATCGCCCAACTGGCGGCGGTCGGCAAGCGCTCGCGGGAGATCGCCGACCAGCTCTTCCTCAGCGCGAGGACGGTGGACAGCCACCTCAGCCGGATCTATCGCAAGCTGGACATCTCCTCCCGCGCGGCGCTGTCGCGGCTGGTCGCGCAGATGCCAGGTGAACAGGGCTGAGATCCGGCAGGAGGCGGATAAGTCCGGCGAGTTGCCGACTGGACCTAGTGCCTGTCGCGGCACTAGGGGGCACTCTGCGTCGGTACGACCCCGCACTCCGCCCAGGTGACGTCCACGCCGGGCAGAGTCCTGCTCCACCTGTCCGCGATCCGGGCGATCCGCGCCGCGTCTGGCGGGTTGTGGCCGAGGCCGATCGCGTACCGGGCCATGTGCGGGCCGGTGGCGTAGGGGTGGGGCCAGGCATGCGCGTCGGTCGTCCCGTCCTCTTCGAGGGCGGTCAGCAGACCTCGTACGCGGCCACGGAAGCGGCCCAGGGTTTCCTCGAACTCCTCGCCCTGACACGAGCGTACGGTCACGATCGCCCATGCCGCGTGCCGGCGGTGCAGCGGCGGGGGAGACAGCAGTTCGGGCCAGGGGTCGGTGCCCGTCTTCGCCGCTGTCTCCAGGGTCTCCCAGGCCCGGTAGAGCTCCTGGGTCAGCAGGTCCCGGGTGGCGGTGCCGACCTGTTCGGTGCACGAACGGACCGGAGCGCTCGGCGTCATGACCGTCACCGCGGCGTGCGGCGCCGGGGCAACGACGGCTTCGGGCGAGAGAGTGACCGGTTCCCGCCAGTCCCAGGCGGCCCAGGTGCCGAAGAACCGGCGAAGCAGGTCGGCGGCGGGAAGGTGCCCGGCCTCGCGTACCGTGCGCGCCGCCAGAACCGTCCAGGCCAGCCCGGGCAATCCGCCGAACGGCGCCGAGTCCAGGCCACGTGCCTTCGCCCACGCCTTCACCTGCCTGGCCAGCCGGGCGAACGACGGGTGGGCGCCGCCGACCGCCGTACGGACGGCGTCCGCGTCGCTGACCGCGCTCAGGGCGATCGCACTCGCCTCGCCCAGCTCGGTACGGCGGGCCACCGCCTCGTCACAGGGCACCGGCCCGGTGGCGACCACCACCACGTCGACGTCCAAGCCGGCGACGGTGAGCCTCAGCCCCGGCACCCTGGCGCCGGTCACTCGGCGTAGCCGGGTGGCGTCCGGCGCGGCCGTCACCCGCGCCATCACCTCCGCCATGCCGAGGGTGTCGGGCACAGCCGCCACCAGATCGAGGTCCGCCCCGGCCGACCGGCAGCCCATGCGCCGGGATCCGACGACGTGCACGGCTCCTTCGCCCAGCGCCCGAGCGATGTACCGCGCCGTCCGTGCGGCACGGGCGTCGTGATCCGCATCCTCCGCGACCGGCTCGGCGACCCCGGCGCCGGTCCCGGAGCCCCACTCGGTGCCGGTGTCGGGCAGCCAGCGCACCTCACCCGTGCCCAGGGCGATGGTGGCCCGGGCCCGCATCGGCTCATCGCCCCGGCGCGACAGCAGCACCAGCTCACCGACCTGCGCGGTCATGCCCTTGAGCCGGGCCGCACAGTGGGCGGCCACCCGCTGCGGATGCCGGGTGCGGCCCAGCGACAGGTGCGGGGTGAAGCCCTCGGCGCGGCCCCGGCATCGGGGGAAGCGCCGCTGAAGTGCGCGGACAAGTGCCGCCCAGGGTTCGTCGCCGTCTGCTGCCGGGTCGAGCCAGACAGTGGCGTCCTCCCGGTGCCCGAAGGTGTGCACGCCCTCCAGCCGGGCGGTGAAGGCCGGTATGTCCGCCGCCGCGGTGGCCAGGAGCGCAGCGGCCCGCTCGAAGTCCGACTCCGGTACGAAGCCGAAGAGCAGATTGACATGCGGCGGCCAGCGGTGGATCTGCGGGTCGTGCTCCCGGCGCACTTCCTGGATCGGCGGCCACAGCTCCCGGGGAGGTATCCACGCCACCGCCGTCCGGGCGGTCGGCGCCACATCAAGGACATCGGAACCATTGACACCATCGACCCCATCGGGCTGGGCCCCCGGTTCCGGCTCCAACGGACCGCCGAAGCCCAGTTCGACCTCCACCCCGTAGTGGTCCGACAGGTACAGGCCTTCCGGGGTGGGTGAGTCACCCCGCAGGGTTGCCCCGGCCGTGTGCACTCCGCCCCCGCGCACCAGTACCCGGTCCAGCCGGGAGGCCCGGCCGGACAGCGAGGAGACCGCGGCCAGCGGGTTGACGCCGGGGTCGAAGGTCGGGGTGCGGTCCCCGGGTCCGTGCACATCGGTCCAGGTGTCGCGCATCCCGAGTACGGCGGCCGGTCCTTGAGGGCCGTCGTCGCCGTCGTTGAAGTCGCCCGCCAGGACCAGGTCGCCCTCCACGCCCGAGAGGCCTTCGGCCAGCCGGGCCAGTTCGGCCCCCCGCCGGGCCGCGCCGTCGTCGGAGTGGTCGCTGCTGAGGTGGGTGGCGGCCACCACCAGAGGGCCGGACGCGGTGTCCACGACCAGAGCGGTGACCGCCTTGTGCGGGCCGAGAACGTGCCGCCCTGCCTCCCGTACGGGAAGTCGGCTGAGCAGCAGCAGCCCGCTGTCGTCGATGTCCTTGCCCGCCGGATCGGTGTCCAGGGTGTAGCGGGCACGCACCCACGGGGCCCCGAGCAGCATGTCGAGCAGCCCGGCCTCGACCTCCTGCAGTGCGATGACGTCGGCGTCGGCGTCCTCCAGAGCCGCGATCAGCAGGGGGCGGCGCCGGGCCGTGTCGATCAGGTCGCTGTCGTAGCGGTCCCACAGGGTGTTCCAGGTCAGTACGCGCACCGTGCCCCCCGTGGCCGGCGCATCCCCGGCGGGGGCGTCGGTCACGGGGCGCCACCCGGCAGCCGCCTCCCAGGCGTACGGCGTGCCGGCAGTGAAGAACGGAGCCCTCAGCAGGCGAGGCTGCCGTGCCCGGCCCGCGCCGCAGGTGTCGAGGCGGTCCATGCCCGTGGCGCGGTCCCACACCAGCTCGCCGTCCGCCTCGACGAACAGCACCCGGTGCCAGGGGATGTCGCCGCCGGGGGTGAAGGCGGGCAGCGGGATGCGCTCGGCGCCGGCCCCGCGCTGATGAATGCCCAGAACGAACCGGGCCGGGTCGAATCGGGGGTCCCAGCGAACCTTGTGGTAGATCTCCTCGCTGGTGCGCATCATGCATCCTCCCCGTCCATGGTGCTCCGCAGAGCGCCCGCGATGTCGTCGACGGCTCCGCCCGCGCCGACGTACCAGGTGCGGTGCGCCTGACCCGGGTACGGCGGGTCGAACCGGCGCAGCTGAGCGGTGAGCACCTCCGTCGGCACCGGGTGCTCCCGTGCGGCGTTGCGCCGGGCCATCTCGTCCTCGTCGACGAGCACGACCGCGTGGGTGACCAGGGCATCACGGCGCCGGGCCACCGTTTGGACCAGGGAACGCTGCTGCCGGCTCAGAGAGGTGGCGTCCCACACCGTGGTGCCGCCCTCGGCCAGCGCGGCATCCAGCCTGCCCAGCCCCTCCCGCAGCACATCCGCGTTGGCGCTCTGGTCCGCCCGCGAGCCGCGCCCCTGGCGCAGGTCGTCGAGCGACACGAAGGTATCGACGGCGGGGAGGCCCGCGGCGAACGTGCTCTTGCCGCTGCCCGACGGTCCGACCAGGTGGATCAGCCGGGGGAACGCCCCGGACCTCCACCGCCAACTCGCCGCCAGCGCCTCCTCGACGGTGACGATCCGCCCCTTGGCGCAGGTCTCCCGTGCCGCCGCCCAGCACCGGTCGGCAGCGTCGGCGCCGAGTCCCGACAACGCGTCGCACAGGCCTTTTCGCAGTGGCTCCAGCGGTGCCCGGCCGAGCAGCCCGGCATCCTCCGCATGGAGCGCGGACCACTCCACCTGCTCGCGTGCGTCGGCGGCCTCCCCATCCCTGTTCCCGGTCAGGACTGCGCCCGCCACCGTGTGCAACACCCCCAGATCGGCCATGGCGGCCATCCGTATCAGCCCGCCACGGCGCTCCTGATCCGGGAAGGGGCGGTGCAGGGTGCAGTGCAGACCGACCAGGTCGGCGACACGGCGCGCCAGTGGCATACCCAGCGGTGCCGTGAGCCGCGCCGCGAGTCGCGCCCGTGGAACACGGTGCAGCAGTGCGGCCAGCACACCGGCCAGCCGTGCCTCCCCCAACCGCCCCAGCAGATCGAGCCGTACGGTCGCCTCGGCCACGACCTCATCGAGGGCCACCGGCTCGGTGCCGGAGACCGGGCCGTCCTCGGCCATGCCGACGGCCGCCAGCAGCGACGGCACATCGGCGGCGGCGCCGGAACGCACCGCCCACAGCGCCGCCGCCGGACCCAGTCCGTTCTCCACCACGGAGGCATGCATCCAGTGCGTACTGGTCCGTACGTGTCCCGGACGCACCCACTTGGCCACCCGGCTCCCGAACTCCGCCCGCTCGAACTCCCCGACGGCCCGCACGACGTACCCCTCCTGCCGCGCGGTGTCCACTCGCAGCGCCCGCAGCGCCCGTTCGTCGAACGTGCCGCGCCACAGCACCCGCGGGACGGGCACCCCCAGCCGTCGCAGAAAACGCACGGTGTCGTCCCAGCCCAGGCACCGCTCGCCGTCCCAGACCGAGAAGCCGTAGAACCAGCTCTCCAGGTCCTCGTAGGCAATCGAGTGCCGGGCGTAGACGTTCTCCCCGCACACCCGCCACCCCGCCGGGATCCCCGGTCCGATCCGCCCCTGAAGGGCCTTGACCCAGGCCCTCGACGGATGGTGGGCCGAATCCAGTGACCGCGCATGCAGCCCGTCCGGGTAGAGGGTGGTGTTCTCCCCGTCGAGCTTCTCGGTGACCACGACCTCCCGCCCCCTGAGCCCCGCCAGGTCACCGGCCCGCACATCGTCCGGTGTCGCACCCGGGGACCAGGGCAGGTGCGGCGTGCGTGGATAGTGCGTCCGCATGGTTCGAAGCCCCCCGTGGTGATGTCGTGCCCGGTCACTGTAGGGACCCGGAGGCAGGCGGATCCACGCAATATCCATGGGACCGGGGGGCGTTGGCCGGGGAGGCCGTGAAGCAGAGGCCGGGCCGGGTTCAGGCCCGGGCCCGCCAGAACTGAAAGGTGCCGACCGGGTCGGGGACGAGGTCCCAGGGATGGAGGGTCATGTGTGGGCCGATGCGGCGGAAGACGGCGACGGCGTCTTCCGTCCGCTTCAGACGGGTCAGGACGAAGGCGAGCAGGTTCAGATCCGCGAGCGCCTCGGCGTGCGGCCGGGTCTCGGTGCGAAACCACCTGGCCAGCGCGGTGTCCGCCTCCGCGGCCGCCCCGGGCTCGTACCAGTGCCCGTCCGCCGCGAAGGCGTCGACGGAGCCCTTGGTCATCCGGTGGGCGACCAGCTCCACCCGCGCCGCGAGGGGCAGGAGGGCGACGGGCGATCCCTGAGGTGCCTGGTTCGCGCATCGCGCCGCGAAATCGATCATCTCCATGAGTGTTCCGTGTCCGCGTGGGGACAGGTGGCGCAGCATCTGGTGGTAGGCGGCGCGGTTCCACGGGTCGCGGGTGACCGCCTCGGTCCACACCGGTACGGCCGCGTGGACGGGGGATCCGCAGGAGTACATCAGCCAGAGCATGGCCAGCCACGGGGTGGGGTCCTCCGGGGCGGCCTCCGTCGCGCGTCGGCAGTCGCCGTACACATCCCAGGCAGCCTCCCCCTGGGCACCCTTGACCTGGGCGACCCGCGCACAGGCCCGTACGACCAGGGCATCCGGGTCCCGTGGACGGTCCTTGATCCACCGCTCCGTGACCACCGGGGGCAGGGCGCGGGCCAGCACCGAGATACGGTGCACCCGCCGGTCCCAGTCCCGGCCCGTGGCGCGCAGCAGTTCGGCGACGGGGGCCCACAGCGGGCGGCTGGATCCCGCCCCGAGGCCGTGCAACTGCTGGGAGGGGCGCAACTCCTTCAGGGTCCGGCTCAGTTGGCGGTCGTCGAGCTCGGGGCCGGTGACCGAGGGCTTTCGGCGTCGCAGCATGGGCATTCCGGGGGGAGGGCCGATGGGTGGTCGGCGGTGAGGAGGAAGTGCGTCGGGCTGAAGCCGGCGGCGAGCCGTCCCCGGGGGAGCGGGGACGGCTGCCACGGCACGGCGGCCCGGCATGCCCTGCCGGGCCGTGGGACCTGTCCTTCGGATCGGCTCGGCGTCGCGGGCCCTGGCACGAACTCGACCCCCAGCGGCGTGGTCGTCGGTTGCCGACTCCCCCACGCTCGGCTTCGCTCGAACAGGGGCTCCCCGTGACCCCGCTCGGCTGGGCCGCAAGGCACCGTCCCCGCCGACCGACCTGATCCGAAAGACAGGCCCTGGCACCAGCGGATGGCTCAGCAGCAGCGGGCGGGTGTGTCCGACTCGCGTTGTGCGGTGCGTATGCGCTCGTACTCCCGTCGGGTGGGAACCGGGGCGAGCGGGTGGTGGCGGCGGTGCCGGTCGCAGTAGCGGTCGTACTCCGCCTCGCCGGTCAGTTCCCGCGCGTACCAGCGCACGGCCCCCAGCACCTTACTGACGGGGCTCATGAGTCCGCCCCCACCAGCGGCTCGCTGCGGCGGGGCTCCGCCGCCTCGATACGGGACTCGACGTACGGCGCCTCGGTCGACGGCAGCGGCTCGGTGGCCCGGAGGGCGCGGAGGCACACCACTGCGCAGTTGACCAGGACCGTCAGGACGAGGACGAGGAACACGGCCATGAGTACACCGTCGACGGTGTTGTTGAGCACGATGGTGTGCATGTCGTGCATGTTCTTGGCGCCGGGCAGGAGCTTGTCGGTGTCGATGGCCTTGGCGTAGGCGTCGCCCTGGGCGAAGAAGCCGATCTTCGGGTTGTCTGAGAAGATCTTCTGCCATCCGGCGGTGAAGGTGACGGCCACGTCCCAGGCCAGGGGGATCCCGGTGACCCAGGCCCAGCGCAGCTTGCCGGTCCTGATCAGCATGGTCGTGGTGACGGCGAGGGCCACTGCGGCCAGGAGCTGGTTGGCGATGCCGAACAGCGGGAACAGCTGCTTGATACCGCCCAGGGGGTCGGTGACACCGGCGTAGAGGAAGTAGCCCCAGGCGCCCACGACCAGGGCGCTGGTGACCCAGATGCCCGGCTTCCAGGTGACCCGGCCGATCGGCTTCCATACGTTGCCCAGCATGTCCTGGAGCATGAAGCGGCCCACCCGGGTGCCCGCGTCGACCGTGGTGAGGATGAACAGGGCTTCGAACATGATGGCGAAGTGGTACCAGAATGCCTTCATTCCGCTGCCGAAGATCCCGGAGAAGATCTCCGACATGCCCACGGCCAGGGTGGGTGCGCCGCCGGAGCGGCCGATGAGTGTCTGTTCGTCGACGGCCTTGGCTGCTGCGGCCAGTTGGTTCGGCGTGATGGTGAAGCCGAGGCTGTTGACCGCGTGGGAGGCGCTTTCCACGCTCGTCCCCAGGAGTGCGGCGGGGGAGTTCATTGCGTAGTACAGGCCTGGTTCGAGGACGCAGGCGGCGATGAGCGCCATGATGGCGACGAACGATTCCGTGAGCATGGAGCCGTAGCCGATCAGCCGGACCTGGGACTCCTTCTGGATCAGCTTTGGTGTGGTGCCGGAGGAGACCAGTGCGTGGAAGCCGGACAGGGCGCCGCAGGCGATGGTGATGAAAAGGAAGGGGAACAGTCCTCCGGTGAATACGGGGCCGGTTCCGGTGTGGGCGAACTTGGTGACGTCGGCGGCCTTGAGCGTGGGCGTCGCGATCACGACGCCGATGGCCATCAGGGCGATGGTGCCGACCTTCATGAAGGTGGAGAGGTAGTCGCGGGGTGCCAGCAGCATCCACACCGGGAGCACGGACGCGATGAAGCCGTAGGCGACCAGGCAGAAGACCAGGGTGGTGGGGCTCCCGACGAAGTAGTGGGCCAGTTGGGAGTTCTGGATCCAGCCGCCGCCGAGGATGGCGAGCAGCAGCAGCGCGACGCCGATGACGCTGGTCTCCACGACCCGGCCCGGCCGGAGGTAGCGCAGGTAGAAGCCCATGAAGAGGGCGATGGGGATGGTCATGGAGACCGAGAAGGTGCCCCAGGCGGACTCCGCGAGCGCGTTGACGACGACCATCGCGAGGACCGCGAGCAGGATGATCATGATGGCGAAGACGCCGATGAGTGCGGCGGCGCCGCCCACCCTGCCGATCTCGTCACGGGCCATCTGGCCCAGGCTCTTGCCGTCCCGGCGCATGGAGAGGAACAGGACCACCATGTCCTGGACCGCACCGCCGAAGATGACGCCCGCGATGATCCAGACCGTGCCTGGCAGGTAGCCCATCTGGGCGGCCAGGACCGGGCCGACGAGCGGGCCGGCGCCGGCGATGGCGGCGAAGTGGTGGCCGAAGAGGACTCGCCGGTCGGTGGGGTGGTAGTCGACGCCGTCCTCAAGGCGCTCGGCAGGGGTGGCGCGGGTGTCGTCCACCTCGAGGACCCGGCGGGCGATGAACCGTGAATAGAAGCGGTAGGCGATGGCATACGAGCCGAGTGCCGCCATCACCAGCCAGACGGCCGAGATCTTCTCGCCCCGGGACAGGGCGAGTACGGCCCAGCCGGCCGCGCCCACCAGGGAGACCGCGGCCCAGATCAGGATCGAACGCGGAGTGACACGGGCCCGAGGGGACGGCGGGCGGGGCCCGGACGGCGCGGGCAGGCCGGTTCCGGGCACGGCGGTTTCGGGCATGGCGGCTCCTCACACGACAGCGGGTGAACGACAACGGGTGAACGACAACGGGGTGGTACGGCGTCCGGGTCAGGCCCTGGACCGGGGACGCCGTGGATGAACAGCACGCCGGCACATCAAGGTGTGCACCGGCGGAGTACCGAACCCGCAGTCGGCCGACTGCGGGCGCGTGGAGTGATACGGCCGCCGTGACACGCCTCAGCCGGGGTGACCGGGGCGGGCCATGGCGCCCTCTCCTCTCCGCTGTGCTTTCCGTCTGTGCAAGAGTTGCCGACCCGCGCGATGTGGTTGACAGCGCATTTCCACGAGATGTCCTGCGGTTTCCGTGTCCTCCAGAACGACCACTGGCGCAACTCCTGGGCGGGGCCCGGTCATTGCCGGGATCCGTAGAACTACGCAACTGATGACGCAACCTCGCGGATTTGGCCCGGCAAGGCTCGCCGTTGTCGCTGAGCGGGGCTACAGTCGCCGTCCTGCCGCGCCGTGAGAAGACCCGGCCACTCTTCCCGACGGCCATGTCACGAGGGCGGGAAGGGGCAGCAGCGTGGACGAATCGACAGGGCGGGACGCCGACAGGGCCGAGGCCTCCGGCGGGGGCATGGAACCGTATGAGGATGAGGCGGGCGCCCCGGACGTACTCCGAAGCGGAGGCCCCGACCGCGACCGGCTGATACCGCCCGCCGAGACCGATCGTCTGGTCCTCGCGCTTGTCGTACTGGCCGTGATCGTGCTGCTCCTGATCGTCGTCCTGGCCAACCTGGACATGAACACAGGTGGGGGCAGCGGACTGGACCCGAACACTGTCTGGCGCTGACCGCACGCCGTGAGCGGCGGTCTCAGGGGGCCCCGGTGTCGTTCATCGGCCGCGATGCATGGGCCACGAGGAACAGGAACAGTCCGCACATGGCGACCAGCAACCAGCCCGGACGGGACGCATGTGCGAGCCCCGACGGCGCCGAACCCGCGACCAGGGCACCGGCGATGGCGATGCCGAGCGCGGAGCCGAACTGGCGTGCGGTGGAGGTGATCGCTCCGGCCACGCCGGCACGGGCGGGAGGCAGTCCGCTCACCGCGGTGTTGGTGATCGGGGCGTTGGCGAAGCCGAAGCCGATGCCGATGAGCAGGTAGGCCGGCAGGAGCAGAAGCAGGCTGGTGTGCGGGTCGAGCCCGACCAGGCAGAGTCCGCCGGCCGTGATGAAGCCGCCTGCCAGGACGAGCGGCAGCCGCGGTCCGACACGACCGACCAGATGGCCGGACAAGGGTGCGCAGACAGTCGCTCCGACAGCCATGGGCAAGGTCGCCACCCCCGCGGCCAGTGGCGTCCATCCCCGGGTGTGCTGCAGGTAGAGGGTGTTGAGCAGCAGCGTCATGTTCAGGGCGACGAAGACCGCCACCGCGCCCAGGACCGCACTGGTGAAGACCGGACGCCGGAAGAGCCGCAGATCCATCAGCGGCTCGCGCACGCAGGACTCCACCCATACGAATGCGACCGTCGCGAGGGCGGCGAACGCGTACGCGGTCAGCGCCCCGAGCGACGTCCAGCCGATCCGTGGCCCTTCGATGAGGATGCCGACCGAGACCCCTATGACCACGGTCAGCAGGGCCTGACCCGGCAGGTCGGGTCGCTGTGCCCGCTGCGCACGGGACTTCGGCACGAACACCGCACTGAGCACCAGGGCCGCCACGACGACCGGAGCATTGATCCAGAACACCGACCGCCAGCCGAAGCCCGCGATGAGAGCACCGCCCGTGACGGGGCCGGCGGCCATGCTGAGCCCGAAGACCGACGCCCAGACACCGATCGCCTGCGCTCGCTCCCTCGGGTCGGGCATCACATTCACCACGATCGAGAGAGCCACGGGACTGAGCATCGAGGCGCCGATTCCCTGGACGGCACGGGCCGCGACGAGCGCGCCCACCGAAGGGGCGATCGCGCACAGCAGCGAGGCCGCACCGAACAAGACCAGCCCGAGCTGGAAGACCCGTCGGCGTCCCCATCGGTCCGCCAGCGCACCGGAGGAGATCAGGAGGCCGGCCAGGACGAGGGTGTACGCGTCCACGGTCCATTCGAGACTGCGGGTCCCGACACCCAGGCCGCGCCCGATCGCCGGCAGACCCACATTGACGATGGTGGTGTCCAGGCCCACCAGGAACATGCTCAGACAGCAGACGGCCAGCACCGTCCAGCGCCTGCGGGCGCTGAGAACGGGCTGAACAGGGTGAGTCGTCGCGGTCACGGCCCTGCCTCTCACATCCGGGAGCAACTGCCCGGCCATGCTCGGCCCGGACGACGCCCGTCACCCAGCAATTTTGCGGAGACTGCAAAAATGGGCTCCGTGGACGTGGAACTGGAGCAGCTGATCGACGGCATCGGGCCCCGGCTGCGCACGCTGCGCCGGGACCGTGGACTCACCCTGGAGGCGCTCGCGGCTGCGACCGGGATCTCCGTGAGCACGCTGTCCCGTCTTGAGTCGGGCAAGCGGCGCCCGACCCTGGAACTGCTCATCCCCCTCGCGCGTGTGCACCGCGTCGCACTCGACCAACTGGTCGCCGCACCGGCCAGCGGTGACCCCCGGGTGCATCTCAAGCCCCTGCACAAAGGTCATGGCAGCGTCCTCGTGCCTCTGACGCAGTACCCGGGCCGGGTGCAGGTGTTCAAACAGGTACTGGCCCCCCGCGAGCCGAAACTGGTGACCCACGACGGGTACGAGTGGCTCTACGTGCTCGCAGGCGAACTTCGACTCATCCTCGGAGAGCGCGAATGCACACTCCGTCCCGGCGAGGTGGCCGAGTTCGACACCAGAGAACCGCACTGGTTCGGGCCCGCGAACACGAGCGCCGTGGAGATCCTGCACCTGTTCGGGCCACGAGGCGACCATGCCGTGGTCCGCGCGAGACCGGCCACGACCGACCCCGAACTCCTGTCAGGGGAAGCCGTTGTGGGTGAAGTACAGAATCTGGAGGATGCCCAGCAGTAGGGCGACCCATATCCAAGCGTTGCGCACTCTCGTCCTCCCGACGGTCGCGATCTGTGATCAGAGCCTGCCGCGCCGAGGAGACCGGGCCATCGGGGAAACTACCGAACCAGTTACGTACTTGGCCGGACATGCAGTGCATGCGGCCGTGGAAGTTGGGGGAGAGGGTCCCGGATGAGCCTCGACCGGCGTTCGGTTCATCGCGCAGTTCTCGACCATGTACTGGCCCTGGTCGCCGACGCCCCCTGGAGTTCAAGCCTGGTGCTGCGCGGCAGCATGGTCATTCCCGCGTGGGTGGGGGAGGCGGCACGCGAACCGGTCGACCTCGACTGGGTCGTCCTCGAGGACACGGTGGCGGTGGACCCGTTGGACCCCTACCCGTACGTGGACGGGCTCGACGTGGTGCAGCAGTGGCCGGAGGCCGCCGACGGCGCGGCGCGGTACGAGATGTGGACGTACGAGGAGTTCGACGCCGACGGACAGCGGCCCGTTCTGCCTCCGGAGGGCCTCAACTGGGCACTCGCAGGCCCGGATACGGCGGAGCCGAGCCCACCGTACATGGACCTGCTCGACCGGGTGCGCACGTGCCCGGAGGCGGCCGCGGGCGTGCTGCTCGACGCCGACCGCGCGGACGAGAACGGCACCTGGACGTATGCCGAGTACGACACACCCGGTGTGCGCCTGGTGATCCCGTGGCGGGCGGAAGGACTGCCGCCGGGAGAGCTGCGGCTGGACTTCGCGCGCGACGAAACGCTGCCCGAGGCCCCGGTGTGGACGGCGATACCCCGCGGCGACGGTCGCGGACCCACGGCGGTACGGACCGCGAGCCGTGAGCTGTCGCTGGCCTGGAAGCTGCTGTGGCTGCACACGGACTGCATGAGTGGTGGCCGGGCACAGGGCAAGGACCTGTACGACGCGGTGCTGCTCGCCGAGGTGCAAGGGGGCACAGGACTCTCGCCGCAGCTGTTGCGGAAGGTGCTGCGCCGCAGCGCGGACATCGCGGCGGAAGGTCTCCGCCCGGACACGGTGACCTGCTGGGAGGTGGACTGGGCGGGATTTCTTGCCGAGCATCCGTGGGTGCGGGGGAGTGACCGGGAGTGGCTCGGCCGGTTGGCACGGGCGCTGGAACCGGTCTTCGCCCCTTCCTCGGCCACGGGCTCCTCTGTGTGACAGAACGTGAGCATGTCCGACGAACGCGTGGGCCGGCCGACGCGGGTCCGTATCGGCCTGGCAGCATTCCGCCTCCAGTGGCGGAGTACAGACCGGCGACTCGAGGACCGTCTTCTCCGCGCCGCCGGCCGGCCCCTCCTCCCGGTCGGCGTCGGCTCGGTGGTTGCGCTCCTGCTGCTCGGCCGAGTGATCCGACGTGGCCCCACGTCCGACGCCGTACCCGGAGCGCCCGTTGCGGTGCCGGGAGATGCTGCGGACAACAAGGGGCAGCTCAGCGGAGGCGGTTGCCGAGGGTGAGGGCGAGCTGGTCGACGGTCTTGGTCATCCGGGCGGTGTCCGCGGGCCGGACCCAGAACAGCACGCGATCCACTCCGGCGGCCGCGTAGGCGTCGGTGTCCTCGAGGTCCCCGCCGAAGAGGGTGACGGGGATGGGCTCGTCGCTGCCGGGCTTGCGGACGCTCTGCTTGAACTGTGCGATGTGGTCGAGGACGCCGGGGCGGAGCATGGGGATCCACTCGTCGCCGTAGGCCACCACGCGTTCGGCGAGACGGGGGCCGTTGCCGGCCACCAGGATCGGCGGGTGAGGCTTCTGGACCGGCTTGGGCCAGGAGGTGACGTGGTCGAAGTCGACGAAGTCGCCGTGGTAGGAGGCTACGTCGTGGGTCCAGATCTGCTGCATGGCCTCGACGCGCTCGCGCATGACGCGCCAGCGGTCATCGGGGTTGGTGCCGTGGTTGCGCATCTCCTGGTTGATCCAGCCCGGCCCCACACCGAAGTTCATCCGGCCACCGGAGAGGACGTCGACGGAGGCGACCTCCTTTGCGGTGATGATGGGGTCGCGTTCCGGGACCAGCAGAACGGCCGTGCCGATCCGGAGAGTTGTGGTGGCCTGCGCGATGGCACCCAGGGCGACGAAGGCGTCCATGCCGTTCTTGAACTCCGGCGCGAGGTTCATGACGTCGTAGCGCTCGGGCGTGACGGCCGGAATGTGGGTGTGGTCGGGCATGAACAGGGACTCGAAGCCGCGGTCCTCGAGGAGGGCGCCGAAGTCACCGGGTGGAATGGCTTCCCGCGTCGGGAACATGATGAAGCCGAACTTCACGACGCGCCGTCCTTGTGGGTGACAGTGACGACGATCTTGCCGACCTGGGCGTTGGACTCCAGGTAACGGTGGGCTTCCACGATGTCTTCGAGGTCGAAGGTGCGGTCGATGACCGGTGCGAAGGATCCTGTGCTCAGACCCGCGTTGACGAATGCGACCGCGCGACGCAGACGATCGGGATCCGTGGTGAGTTCGAAGAGCGTGTAGGTGCTCGTGCTCAGGGCCGGGAAGGACTGTGCGTTGGGCAGGGGAGTGGGGCGGGGGTCGAGGGCGCCGTAGACGACCAGGCTGCCGCCGGGGGCGATGCCCTGGGCGATGGTCTCGACGCCGGGCCCGGCGATCGGGTCGAAGGCCAGACGGACACCCTCCCCGCCGGTGATCTCCTTGATACGGGAGGGGAGATCCTCGTCGTCGGTGACGATGACGTGGGCCGCGCCGGCTTCCAGCAGGGCCTGCTTCTTGCCGGCGCCGCGGGTGGTGGCGATCGGGATCGCGCCGACGTGGTGGGCCATCTGGATGGCGGCCAGCCCGACACTGCTGGAGGCCGCGGTGATCAGAACGTGGTCGCCCGGACGTACCTGGCCCCTCTCGGCGAGGGCCCCGTACGCGGTGATGTAGGCCATCCACACGCCCGCCGCCGTGACGGCGTCGATGCCGGCGGGGCGCGGAACGACGGCGGAAGCCGGGACGATGACGTGGTCGCCGTAGGTGCCGTAGTCGGTCTGCAGGAAGGCGGGTACGACGCCGACCAGGTCACCTTCGGTGAAGCCGTCCACCCCCTCGCCGATTGCCTGGACCACGCCCGCGGCCTCGTATCCCAGCGCGGACGGGAAGGCCGGTTCGTAGAAGTAACCGCCCTCGCGGAACATGACCTCGGCCCGGTTCAGACCGATCGCGTCCACACGAATCCGCAGCTCACCGGCGCCGGGGGCGCCTACCTCTACATCGCGCACGGTCAGGACGTCGGGGCCGCCGAGCCGGTCGAACTGTACGAGCCTTGCCATGGTTCATCTGTCCTTCGACGAGGAATGGGGAAGTCGCGTCGAACCGAACCGACGCTGAGACCACCCTGCCCCTAACTTCGATGGACGTCAAATGTTGACGCTCGTCGAACATTGCTCTGCGGGGGCCCATGGGCGGGGTGCCTCAGGGTGCGGCTGTGTCCGCTTCCCGGATGGACGCGGTGACCAGCGCCGACAGCAGGCCCGGGAAGCGGTCTTCCATGTCGTCCGTGCGGAGCGAGTTCATCTTCGTCGTCCCGACGTAGTACTGCCGGATCACTCCCGCCTCCCGCAGTACGTTGAAGTGGTGCGTCAGCGTCGACCGTGACACCTCCACATCGAACGTCCCACAGCTGATGTCCTTGCCTGCCCCGGCCAGCTGGGACACCACGGTGCGCCGTACCGGATCCGCCAGTGCCTCCAGTACCTGCTGCAGCGAGACCTCCGTCATGGCGGGGTGCTCCACCGTCCGTGAAGAGGTGCGGGGGCGGGTCACGGTGACTCCTCGGGGTGACTTCGGTGAGATCCGACCATGGTACGACCCTCATCGAACAAGTGGCGGCGCCCCGGGAGCGACGTTCCGGGCGGGCGCGTCCGGGTAGCGTGGCCGAGGGGGGCACAGAGCGAGCACGATGATCGCGGCGAGGAAAAGCACGACACAGCCGCAGCCTCCGAGCGTCTGGAAGAGCATGCCTGCCTGCCCCTATGGGGTGTCCGTACGCCAGCCCGGGTCGAGTTCGATCGTTCCGTCGTCGAGGGCCGCCGCCACACGCGCCGCGTCCTCCGCCTCGTACACCTGGAAGGAGCTCTCGCCGGAGGTGCCGAAACCGACCCGCTTCTCGATGAGTACGCCGTTGGCGGCGGCGACCGCGTTGACGTACTTCCGCAGGACCCGCCAGAGGGCGCTGACCTCATGTGCCTGCAGCCAGGCGCGCTTCGGATGAGGCGATGCGCCGTCCACGGCGTCCCTTTCTGTCGTCCGCCGCTGGTGGTCTCGCGCCCTCATGTTGGCGGGCACCGCTCTGCCCCGGCAGCCGGGAAAGTACGCAAGCCACTACTCAAACTTCGCCCGTACGGCGCAGCACAAAAGGCTTCCTCCATCCGGGTCACATAGAGTCACGGTAAGTGGCTGAACGTGGCCAACCCGAGGAGGTTGAGTGATGCGAGCGAACCCGTCGCGGAAACTGAGACCCCGAATACGCCCGGCCCGACGTATCGCCCTGACGATGGCCGGCACCGTGGCCACAGGCACCATGGTCCTCACGTCAGGCACTTCCGCTCCAGCCGTGACACCTGGGCCCACGCCCTCTCGGCAGCAGGTCGCTCGGCCGCCGTCGACATCGTCACAGCCCTCGTACACGACCAGGTCAACGAGCGAAGTTCCCCTGTACGGAATGCAGTTGAGCAATGACTGCGAGGCGGCAGCCCTCCGGATGGTCCTTGCCTCGCGAGGCATTCAAACCGGGGACCAGGCGATTCTGAACCGGATGGGACTCGACCAGACCCACTACCAGTTCGGTCGCTCCGGATCCATGTCCGGGAACCCCTTCCGCACCTTCGTCGGGGATCCGAACGGTTCGGAGAAGTCCGGTACTGGTTTCGGCGCCTACTACCCGCCCGTGGCGGCTGCGGCCCGGTCCTACGGACTGGGCGTGCGCGCGGCGGGACAAGGCGTCTCACTCGGACAACTCCAGGCCCAGGTCGCCCAAGGACATCCTGCGATCGCCTGGGTCGACTACCTCTGGCGCCGGGCGGCGACCACGTCGTACACGGCCTATGACGGAGCCCGCGTCCCGTACGCCGGACCCGCGGAACACACCGTCGTCGTCACCGGGTTCTCCGGCAACAATGTGACGGTCAACGACCCGGCCCGGGGCAAACTCTCCATCCCCCTGAGCTCGTTCGCCGCTGCGTACGCCACCTACGGGAACATGGCCGTGGTCCTGCATTGATGTGTCCGCACCTGCATCTCAGCCCGGTCCGGTTCCGCCGTCGGCCCTCCGCGCGGTGCGCCATTCCCAGCTCGACAGCACGCTGACCCGGTGATCGTGGCGGGTATCGATGTCGGGGCCGAGTGGTCCCACGCGTTCGAGCGCCTCCTGCGTGCGGGTACGGTCACGGCGAGCCAGCCCGTACGCGGCCTCGAGACGCACCGTGATGTCGTCGTCTCCCGTCAGGGCCGGCAGGGCGTCGCCGGCGGCCGCCGTGCGGTCCCCCGAGCCGGCCAGGGCGGCCGCTGCCGCGGCCCGTACGTCGTGGTGCGAGTCCTGACTGGCGGTGATCAGCGCCCGGCGGACGGCGGTTGTTAGATCGCGTGGGCTGCCGAGCGTGTTGCACGCGGTGGCGCGGACCTCGGAGTCGGGGGCGCGTGTGAGGGTGAGCAGGGCGTCCTGCGCTTGTAGGGTTGCGGGCCTGCCATCGCCGGCCAGCAGGTACGGCACCTCCCGGCGGACCCGGGTGTCGGGGTGGCCGAGGTGGCGCAGGCCGTTGGGTACCGGGTCGGGGTGGCGGTCGCTCCATACCCGGTCGACGTGCCACTCGACGACGGAACCGTCCTCCGGCCCGGGGACGCGGACTGGGAGGTCGTCCGTACCCCCGGCCACGCCCCAGGCATCTGGCGCTGTGCCAGCCGGACGAGCGACTGCCGGTGGCCGGGGACGAGTGGCTGTGACCCGCTCTTCCGCTAACGCTCGAGGCGGACGACTCGCGCAATCGTTGCGGCGCCACCGACGTGGACCAGTGGACCGGGCGTGCTCCGCCGTGCGGCAGCGGTGATGGTGGAAGGCTTGCCGAGGGCGTCACCCATGTCGACGGTGATGTCGGTCATGCCCTCACGGGCCAGGTGGGCAGCGAGGCAGGCGGTGCTGTTGACGTTGGCAATGTCTTCCGGGACCCCGATCGAGGGGGCGAACATGCGGGCCGTGACGTGGCCTTCGGCCGTCGGTACGCAGTACACGTAGCAGCCCAGCAGTCCGAGCTGGTCGCAGGCGTCACGGAGCCGGTCGAAGTCCGGGGCCAGGGCGGCGAGAACGGATCGCGTGCGCACGGGTACGAGTAGCCGCGGCCGCCCCAGTGAGGCGACGCGGGTGCCGGGAGCGAGGGTGCCGGGGGTGATGCCCAAGGCGTGGAGGACGGGATCGTGTTCGCCGGCTGCGGGCTCGCGCACGTCGGCAGCCCCCGGGTCGAAGGAGGCCGTCAGCCGGCCGTTGACCCGTGCGGCGCGGCCGGTGAAGACGCGTCGCTGCGTGCGGACGGTGGCCTGGAACTCCCTGCCCCCGGCGCGCTCGGCCAGGAATGCCAGAGCTGCGACAGTTCCATGGCCGCACGCGGGCAGTTCCCCCGTGGCGGTGAAGAAACGCAACGACACATCGCGAACGTCGTGCCCGCTGTCCTCGACCGAGACGAAGACGGCATGCGAGGTTCCCATCAGAACAGGCACGGTGCGGCGTTCATCGTCGCTCAGAGTCGTCTCGTCCAGCACTGCGGTTGGGCTGCCACCGTGGCCTTCACGAAGGCACGCGTTCACGATCGTGACGGGCAGACAACTCCCGCTCATGGCGGTGGCATCGGACACGGGACCGATCGTAGTGCGGCCACCCCACCGTACGGCCGATCTCGTCCAGTCCGCCAACTCCGCCAACTCCGCCAACTCCGCCAACTCCGCGGACTCCGTGGTCGGCCACGTCCGTGGCGAGCGGACCGACCTGCTCGGCCCGCGCGCCTGCGGCTTCGAGCAGGGCGTGCTCTGTCGAACCGGGGGCCCCAGGCAATGATGGGCCGTCATGTGCTCGGTGTGATGCCGGTGGAGTGCGGCTCACTTCTGTTCACCTGCGTGGACGTGGCCGGGCACCCGGAGCCGGAGGGGCGCGACTCCTGTGCGGTGAAGACCCGGAGCCTTCTGATCGGTTCCCGGCCGGACCGCTGTTCGTTCCGGTCCGGCCGGGAACCGCAGGGTGTGCGGCCCGGCTCTTCCGTACGCCTCTCGGCGACCGTACGGCCGTCGCCTTCACCTCCGAGCGACGCCTGACCGCGACGCTCGGCACCGAGCAGGCGTGGATCCGGCTGGCCGAGCCCGCGCTGCGCGCACTGACCGCACCGCTCGGCATCACCACCGTCACGGTGGACCCCCGGTTCTCGGCACCCGCCGCCAAGCCCCTCGGCCCGATCACGGCCGTGCCCGCGCCGCGGATCGTCCCGGAGGGGAGTACACGATGACCACTCTTCACGAATCCGACGCCTCCACCACCGCCGAGCTGTCGGATTGGCCCGCCTCGACGACCGAGCACCGCCGGGGCGACCTCGCCGTGGGCGGTGTGCCGCTCGCCGAGGTCGCCGACCGCTTCGGCACGCCTGCCTGCGTGCTCGACGAGAGCGAGGTACGCGAGCGCTGCCGTACCTACCGGCAGGCCTTCCTGGACGCCGAAGTCCTGTATGCGGCCAAGGCGTTCGTGTGCCGGGCCATGGTCCACTGGGTCGGTGAGGAAGGCCTGGGCCTGGACGTCTGCTCGGCGGGCGAGCTGGAGCCGGCCGTCACCACCGGCTTCCCGCCGGAGAAGATCGTGCCGCACGGCAACGCGAAGTCCCCGCGCGACCTGGAGACCGCACTGCGCCTGGGTGTCGGCCGTATCGTCATCGACAGCCCGTAGGAGATCGCCCGGCTTGCCGCCGCGGTCGGACCCGGCGGACACCAGAAGGTGATGGTCCGTGTGGTGCCGGGCATCAGTGCCGGCGGCCACGAGAAGATCCGCACCGGCACCGACGACCAGAAGTTCGGCCTGTCGATCTCCGACGACTACGCCCAGCACGCGATAGCCCGGATTCTGGACCAGCCGCAGCTGGAACTGACCGGCCTTCACTGTCATCCGGGCTCGCAGATCACCAGCGTCAAGCCGTACCTGGCCGCCGTACGCCGCATGGTCGGGCTGATCGCCCGGCTGCATGAGCAGCACGGGCTGGTCCTGCCCGAACTCGACCTGGGCGGCGGCCACGGCGTCGCCTACCGGCCCGGCGAGCAGGCCCTGGACCTGACTGCGCTCGCCCGCAAGGTCCGTACAAAGCTGAGGGAGGCGTGTGCGGCGGCCGGACTTGCCGTGCCCCGCCTGATCATCGAGCCCGGCCGGGCCATCGCGGGCCCGGCGGGCATCGCCCGGACCGCGTCCCGGCCGAACGGGCCGGAACCGTGAGCGGCGTCCTCAACCCGTCAGGTCGGCGGGGCCCTCGCCGTCGCCGTCTTCGGCGCCCTGGTCGCCCAGCACGCGGCCTCTACCACGGCCTGCGCACCAGCCTGCTCAGCGCCGCGCTCCTGGTGCTCGCGACCGCGGCCACCAGCCTGCTGCCCCGCAGAATGGCAGCTGGACATCGAGGAAGTACGGCTGTCCCCGCGCCGGACGACCGACTGACCCGCGCCCACGCTGCCTGTGTACGCATCGGCGTACACACGTTCCCCTGCAGCCCCGGGCAGGGCAGTGAAGAGCGTGCCGACCCGCCGAGCGGCACGGATGCGACACGCTCCTCGTCCTAGCGAAGTGCCTTTCGGGTCACGGCGATGGTGAGGCCCATGGCGATCAGTCCCAGCACAGCTGTGACCCCACCGATCCAGCAGTTGCTCCAGATGATGCCGGCCCGTGCGCCGTGGGTGGGGGTGACCACCCATGGGGAGATCACAAGCCAGACCCCGAGGGGCGTGAGCGTCCAAGCCAGGCGGAACATGCGGTCGGGGGCGAGGGTCAGGCCCAGTCCGATCAGGCCGACGCTTATGCCGATGATCAGGTTGTTGACGGCGATGTTGGGTTGGCTCGCGAAATGTACGACCCACGGCGAGATCGCGGCATACACGCCTGCGAGGAGGATCAACCCCTCGACGGCGACCGCCCGACCACTGGAAGCCGTGCGTTCGAACCGTTCCCGCATCTCCGCCACCTCGGGATGCGTGGCCATACCAGGGGAGTGCTGCGGATACGACATTGCTGTCGTCTCCTCTCCGTGAGGAGAGTTATGTTCCTTTTGTCCAGGTTCCCCCGTTCGGGTGATTGAATCGGCTTTCTGTGACTCCTGTGGTGTGAGATCCGTCACTCACGCGCAAGCGCAGGCGCCCATCCGGTGGAGACCGGGAACCAGGCCGTCGGCAACACCAAGGTGCAAGGCGGCCGGGACCGGGGCGTGGACCCCGCTCGCGCTGGTGACAATGACGACGTGTGAGGGGTGCGGTGTGCGACGGGACGGCCGGAACGTGAGCGTTGGTGCTTTCGGATGTGCCGTGGTCACACGCGGGTTCCCGGTTCGGCGTAGCGGAGCAGTACGCCCACGCCCTCGTGCAACCTCACCTGCTGCTCGGGCACGAGGACGAGCTCGGCCCGGGTGCCGACCAGGGCGCGGGTGAGTACCGCGTCGGTCCGCTCCTCGCGGACGTCCTGGATTCCGTAGGAGCGCAGTTCCTGCTCGGTGAGGGCGAGTTGGCTGGGTTCCGGGCCGGCCCACAGGCGCAGCGGCGACTCGGGATGGTTGTTGAGGAAGAGGGCTTTGACCTGACCGCGTTGCAGGGCCGATACGGCTGGGGCAAGGCCTTCGGCCGACGCTCCGTTGTGTGCGCGCTGGGCGAGGAAGGCCGCCAGCAGGGACCGGTCGTGCGTGGCCATGCGTCCGCTGAAGAGGCTTTCGAGGCGGTGCTCGAGCAGCGCCCGTCGCGGCCGGGACTCACCTGCACCCTCGACGGTGATGACGCGTCCGCGCAGGGCACGCGGGAGTCGGCGGACGAGAATACCGCGGGCCCACACATCTCCCGCGACAACCACTGCCTCGGCGTCGATGCGCCGTGCGTGACCCTCCAGCTCCCGGCCCATGACTTCGGCAGCGTTCAGCCAGTCGGCCACCGGGATCTCCTCGTGGACCTGGTGCCCCGGCGTGACCTTGGTCAGGGGCCATACACCGATCTCGGCCTCGATCCGCACGGTGCCGGGGGCGTCCGTGGAGTGACGGCCCCTGTAGTGGACGTACACCGCCAGGTAAGGGATCTCGGGGGAGTGCTGGACGATCAGCGGCAGAGTGTCAGGCAGTGTTCCGAAGTGCGCGGTGTCCCGTGCGGGCGGGTCGGGCAGTTCGTCCAGCAGGGCCAGTCGGCCATGAGCGGTGAACACGGCCTGCCCGTGGGAGCCGGGGATGTCGGTGTCGCTGCCCACGGCCTCCGCTGCCGCGGTGAGGGAGTCCTGATCGGCTCCCTCGGAGGTCAGGGCGTCCCGAAGGTGCCGCCAGCGCAGTCCTATGGCGGCGTCGGGATCCTCGATGACGCTGTCGCGGGAGGTGTCCAGATAGACCGATGCGAAGGGGCCCGGCTGCTTGTACAGGGGTTCGAGGAAAGAAAGTCTCATGCTGCTCCGCTCCTGAGAGGACTCTCGACAGGAGTGCCACCGGCGATCCGGCACCGAGGTCAGAGGAAGACGGTCTGTGTCTGTCCGGCCTGATCCGCTGCCCTGCGGCCCGAAGACGTCGCGAGCAGACGCTCTGCCTTTGCCGCGGCGTCGGCGGCGTTGCGTTGGTCCATGAGCACGCAGAGGGTGTAGGCGGTGTCGTCGAGTCGGCGACGGCGGAGAGGGTTCGCCGGATCGCGCAGCAGACCGGCCTGTGCGTACCGGTAGGCGCGCAGCGCCGCCGCGACGGTCCTGACGTGGGGCATCAGCATGTTCGTTTCCGTTCTCCCGGAGCCGGCCGATCGGCCGTCGCACGGCGGCCAGGAGAACAGAGCAGATCGACCGCCGTGCGACGGCATCGCACCGGACCGGGCCCGTCAGGACCCGGTGATTTCGATATGCAGCGGCTCGATGGCCTGGGCCTGGTGCGGCATTCGGGTCAACTTCCATAGTGCGCGCCCACGCCGGAGGGGTCGAGTCGGTCCCGTGAACACCTGCAGTGACCTCACGGGAGGACAACCCGGGTGGCTCCGCGGTGGAAGGCGGTTGACTCACTGTTGACCGCCGGATTTCCTGCCGTCAGGGCTCTACCCCATCGCGCACCGGACGGGCTCGTAGACCTCAGTCACGCAAAGACCGGCACCCTCTTGTGCGGACACTTCGCACCACCAGCAGATCGCGAACGAGAGCGCCCGGGGGCGGGCCCCAAACCGCTCTGGCGCGACCTCGTGGGCTCACCAACACCTACTGCGGAGTGCTGCGCCGCCGATGGGCAGAGCGGCGACTGGCGCTGCCCAGCCGTGAGCCTGGCCGCCCCTCGGCTGGCGCTGCGCCCGCAAAGTCGGCTTGAGGGGCAGGCGGCCGCCGGCGTGGGGGAGGGCAGGCCTTGTACCGGGCCAGCGCTTGCTTGAGTTCGCCCAGTTCGGCGTCCGGCAGGGTGCCGCCCTGTGCAAACCTCAGCACGTCTTCGGCGACGGTGCGCAGCTTCGTGTTGGTGCGCTGCGAGACGTCCCGCAGGGCGCGCCATGCTTCTTCGGGTGGTATCTGCCCGAGAACCACCAGGGCACCCATGGCCTGGTCGACGATGGCATGCGAGGTCACCGCACGCTGGAGTTGCTCGTTCTCCGCCTGAAGCCGCTCGCGTTCGATCGCGAGCTCGGTGGCGGACAGCAATTCCAGCGGCTTGCGCCTGGAGATCGCAAAGAACGCCATGAAACCACCCGGTCGAAGGTGCAGAGGAGAATGTTCGGCCACCTCCGGACTGCACGCAGACAGTTTCCGTCAGACAACCATCTTTCGCGACCGCACCCGTTCCGGTGTGTCCCCCGCGCCCACCACACGCGCCGCCCGCCGTCACGGACAGTGCCTGCCGGGCCTGGATGGGTATTGGGCGCATGGTCCCCATATGGGCGATATGCGGCCTAGCCCTACTCCTGCGGGGGCCCGTGAAGAGCAGCTGGACAGCGTCCTGGCGGACATCGTGCGGGACACCGGGGCCTCGGTGGGCATGCTGTATGTGCCGCCGGGTGAGCGCGTAGTGCAGCTTGCGGTGGTGTCCGGGGTTTCCCCTCAGATTGCGGCACCGTGGGCACGGGTCCAGGTCGATGCCGCGGTTCCGGTGACGGATGCGATCCGGGAACAGCGCCTGGTGTGGGTGGCCAGTCAGGAACAGATGGCAATGCGCTATCCCTCCGGCGGAGCGCGCCATGCTCACCTCGCTGGCCGGGCTGATCGCCCAGTCCCTGGACCGCGCGCGCCTCTACGACGCCAAGCACACCCTCGCCCACAGCCTCCAAGCCGGCCTGCTGCCCCAGACCCTGCCCCGCATCCTCGGCCTGGAGGTCGCGGCCCGGTACCTTCCGGCCGGGCACGGTATCGACGTCGGCAGCGACTTCTACGACCTCATACGCTGTGCCCCAGCCGTGGCTGCCGCCGCCATCGGTGACGTCCAAGGTCGCAGCACCGCCGCCGCGGCCCTCATGGGCCAGGTGCGCACCGCAGTTCATGCTCACGCAAGCGCCGGCGCGCCTCCCGGCGAGCTGCTCGCGCGCACCAACCGACTTCTGACCGATCTTGACACACCGTACTTGTCCTCTGCACCGACGGACTCGTCGAATCACCTGGAACCGACATCGGCGAATCCACCGCACATCTCGCCGCGCAGCTTGCCGAAGCCGACGACGCCGGCCTGGACGGCCTCGCCGCCACCCTCATCCAGGACGCTGCCGCCACCCGCCGCAGCGACGACATTGCCCTTCTCCTGCTCCGGCCCCAGGCGACTCCTGTATCGGGCCGATGAGCCCACCCCGCGGATCGCTCCTGTTCGGCGTTGCTGTTCGGCTCTTGCCGAGACAGTCGAGCGCCTCGCTGTGGCGATCGTCACGAACGTCTTCAAAGCCGGTTGCGTAGGCCGGCGTCGGTCGTTCGTGGTGGGGCAGCGCAGGGGCCGGCAACGACTGTGAGCACGCCACAACAGTGGCCTGATGCAAGAGGTCAGCATGTGTCGGAACCCCGTCTCCGCCCGCTGCGCAGACGCGGGTGGCAGGCCGCCCCGGAGCCGAGCGCCGGGGCGAGCAGGGCCGCGTGCGTGGAGTCGAGGCCCTGTGTCGGCGGGTCGATGATGTCGGCCGCCGTCACCGTGGCCACCCTGACGGAGCCGGTCGCCGTGCGCATGAGGGCGGCCACCCGCCAGACGAGCCGGGGCAGGGAGATGTGCGGCCCCGCCGTCGGCGCCCTGGACCAAACCGGCCGTGGCCACGCAGTACCCGGGCGTCGACCCACATCACCGAGTCTGCATTGGCGCGCGATGGGTCGAGTGTCAGCCGTTTCGCCCGGCAATTCCCTCCGGGTGACCTCGACCGATCGAGCAGCCGGCTCCGGCGGCGAGGCGTCGTCGGCGACGGTGCGAGAGAAAGTCCTTGACGGTATGCAGTCCGCCCGTGCCGACACGCCGCCCGTGCCGACACGCCGCCCAGGCCGACACGCCGCCCAGGCCGTCGCCGCCGATGGCAGTCACTTTTGCTCCGAGCCGCGCCGCGACCAGGGCGCCTCGTACTCGGCAGGTCCGCAGCCGGTGATGACGAACCACGTCACGTGCTCCATCGCATGCCTTTCCCTGGACAAGTCTGGTCTTGCCAATGGAAAGCGCGACAATTGTCTATATCTCTTCTCCGTCGCCGGAGGGATGTGGGCGTTGGTGATCTGGTGGCCCGGGCGGGGACTGCGGCCGGGTGGCCGCAGACGCAAGCTCTCGCAGCGGATTCTCCTCGCCCTGCTGCTGATCCTCGCGGTGACGTGCGCTATCGGTTTCGCATTGTTCGCAACCACCCAGCGCGCCCGGCTGGACGCTCTGTACGAGCAGCGGGCGGTGTCGATCGCGCGCATCGCGGCGGGCAATCCGCAGATTCGCAGCGCGATGGCTGCCGGAGCGCCGCCGACGCGCAATGGCGTCGTACAAAGCGTGGCCCAGCGTATAGCCGCTGACTCCGGTGCCTCCTACGTCGTGGTGATCGACCTGCACCGTGTCCGTCATTCGCATCCCATTCCCGCTTTGATCGGCCAGAGGGTTTCCGATGCGATCGTGGTCCGGGACGGAAAGTCGCACACGAGGATCAACGTGGGCGCGACAGGCCGCTCGGCCAATGGCATAGTGCCGCTGTATGCGCCGGGTACCGGGCACCGCCTGGTGGGAGAGGTCTCGACCGGCATTCCTGAGGCGCAGGCGGCCGGCGAGCTGGTGCGTGAGCTGCCCGCCTTCGGCATCTATGCCGGGACTGCCCTGGCGGTCGGAGCAGCCGCCGCCTTCCTGCTGGCCGCCCGACTCAAGCGGAGCACGTTCGGACTGGAACTGGAGGAGATCGCGGGTTTGCTCCAGGACCGGGAGGCCACGCTGCACGGTATCCGGGAGGGCGTGGTCGGCCTCGACCCGCAAGGCCGGATCACCGTGGTCAACGACGAGGCGCGGCGGCTGCTCGGTCTCACGGGGGATGTCGAGGGACGCCTCTTGGACGAACTCGGGCTTGAGCGAGCGGCGGCCGAGCTGCTGGCTCCGGGATGCGTTGTCAGCGACGAGGTGCTCACCGTCGGGGAGCGGTTGCTGGTGGTCAACTGCTGGCCGACGGGGCGCGATGGCGGCCCTCCGGGGAGGGTGGCCACGCTGCGGGACTCCACTGAACTCCGGCTGCTCTCGCAGAAGGCCGAAGCGGCTCGTAGGCGCCTGCAGCTGCTGTATGACGCCAGCGGGTCCATGGGGACCTCACTCGACGTGAAACGTACCGCCGGGGCACTGGCCAGGGTCGGGATACCGCATTTCGCCGACTTCGCCGTGGTCGATCTCGTGGAGGGCGTCCTGCGCGGCGAGGAACCGGCGTCGGACGGCGGCGTGCGGATGCACCGGGTGGCTGTTCACGGCATTCGCGACGAGCACCCCTTCCTCCCGCTCGACGAGGTCTTCGAGCTGGATCCCGCCACACCGCAGGCCTGGGCGTTCGGCCACCAGCAGGCGGTGCTCGAGCGCGATCTCAGTACCACGCAGGCGCGGCATGCACAGGACTTGGCGCGAGCGCAGGCCATCATCGCAGCCGGCCTCCGCTCGCGCATCGTGGCCCCGCTGCGTGCACGGGGTGTGCTGCTCGGCATGGCCTACTTCTGGCGCATGCGGGAGCGTGAGCCGTTCGACGAGGACGATCTGTCGCTGGCCGAGGAGCTGGTGGCCCGCGCGGCGGTGTCCGTCGACAACGCCCGCCGGTACACCCACGAGCACACGATGGCCGTTACTTTGCAACGCAGCCTGCTGCCGCGCGGCATGCCCGACCAGAACGCCGTCGACCTCGCCCACCGGTATCTGCCGGCCCAGTCCGTGGGCGGCGACTGGTTCGACGTCATCCCGCTCCCTGGCGGGCGGGTCGCACTGGCGGTGGGCGACGTCGTCGGTCACGGCCTGCACGCGGCGGCCACCATGGGGCGGCTGCGAACGGCCGTGCGCAACTTCTCCGCACTCGACATTCCCCCTGATGAGCTGCTCTGGCATCTGGACGAGCTTGTCGCACGGATCGACGAGGAGGACGCGACCGACGACGGCATGACGGCAATCACCGGCGCATCCTGCGTGTACGTGATCTACGACCCGACCACACGCACCTGCACGATGGCACGCGCCGCGCACCCGCCGCCCGCAGTAGTGGTCCCCGACGGCACCGTGGAGTTCCCGGACGTGCCGGCCGGGCCGCCCCTGGGCCTGGCAGCGCTGCCCTTCGAAACCACGCAGCTGCGGCTGCCCGAAGGCAGCCAGATCGTGCTGTACACCGACGGGCTGATCGAGGCCCGCGCGCGCGACATCGACGAGAGCCTGGCGCGGCTGAGCGCCGTCCTCGGCAACGCGAGCCGCACTCCGGAGCAGACCTGTACCGCGGTGCTGGACGCGATGCTGCCCGCACGTCCCAGCGACGACGTCGCCTTGCTCGTCGCCCGGACCCGCGCCCTGGCAGACGACCGGATCGCCGCCTGGGAGGTGCCCTCCGATCCCGCCGCGGTGGCCGATGTGCGGACCACAGTCAACCACCTGCTGTCACGGTGGATGTTGGAGGAGTTGGTGTTCACCACCGAACTCATCCTCAGCGAATTGGTCACCAACGCCATCCGCCACGCAACGGGGCCGATCCGGGTGCGCCTGCTGTACGACCGCAGCCTGACCTGTGAGGTCTCGGACACCAGCAGCACCTCGCCTCACCTGCGCTACGCGGCCGCTACCGACGAGGGCGGCCGAGGGCTCTTCCTCGTCGCCCAGCTCGCGGCCCGGTGGGGCACCCGGTACCTGTCCACCGGCAAGATCATCTGGGCTGAGCAGGCGATCCCGGTACCGATGGCGGACACCGCCGAACCACACAAAAGGCGACTGCTGGCATAGCCCCCGTGCAGCTGCGGGTACTGCCGCCGGCATCGCAGGCCGGTGTGTCGGCAGTCCGTCCAGGTGTGTGCCACCTGGGTCCGGGCCGACCATGGATGAAGGCAGAACACCCGCCGGTACGGCAAGAGCCGAGGCGCCGAGCGGGAAGGAAAACGATGCATGGGCAGGACGGACTCCTCCCGAGCAGGCCACGGCCGGTCGGTGGCGGGTCCTGCCGCGCCGCCCAGTGGCCTGCTCGATCTGCTCAACGTCGCTGAGGTGGTGCTGAATGCGCAGGGCCAGGTGGTCTTCTGGAGCCCGAAGGCCGAGGAACTGTTCGGCTGCACCGCGGGGAAGCGCTGGGTCAGCACGCGGTGCGGCAGATGGTCCACGAGGAGCACCGGGACGCGGTGATCAAGCAGTTCGCCGAGGTCATGGAATCCGGCACCGACTGGGCAGGGGTGATCCCGATCCGGCACAAGGACGGCAGCACCCGCCTGGTGGAGTTCCGCAACATGCGGCTGCCGGACGACCTCGGTGACGTCTACTCCCTGGGCCTTGCCGCGGACCAGGCCGCTGTGGAGCGGGTCGAGTGAGATGCCGCGCTGGCCATGCGTCTGGTGCACAGTCCCCGGTCGGGCCGGCCATTCTGGAACCGGACCTCCGGTACCTGGCCGTGAATCCTGCTGTCGAACGCATCACCGGTCAGTCCGTCACCGATCGTCATTGAGCCGCTGCCGAGGCGGCACAGGCCCGGCAACGGCCGGCACTGATCGCCAGAGCTTCCGCCTCCGTGGTTCCACCCTCGAGTCGACAACGTCGTGGCGGACGACGTCTACCGGGTACACGAGCAGATCCACTCCAACACGCACAAGCCGGCGAAGCTGAACAACCGCAAGGCGGGGAGTTCCGGGAGGTTCCTCTGCCGCGCTCGGTGCGGGAAGCGACGGAGGTCTGAGCAGCCGTCAGTTGCAGGGAGGCGGGTGTGCGAGCGCGGGCGAGCCCAGCTGTGTGGGATCCGTCGAGGGCGTCATCCACGACGCATCAGGATCGCGGCTTCGGTGACACTCCGTGGCTCCGGCACGGAAAAGCCATCCAGAACCAATAATCGCGGAGTGTTGTCACGCGGACTTTCCGACGGCGGTTTGCCGCGACCGCATTGTTGGTTAGGGTGGGAAGCAGGGACTGATTCCGATGCCCTTGGCCAGGGTGATGGACAGGCTGGCGAGTTCGGGGCTGCACAGACTGTTGGCTCCCGCGCGGGCCAAGTCAGACACGACGGGGGCTTGTTGGTGGGGATGTCGGCGTGCGGCAACGGGCAGTTCTCGGGGTGCGCGGCATCGCGGTAGCGGCGGGTGACATGGCGTCGGCCGCGACGGGAGGGGGAGGTGCATCGCATCTGCCGGTTGGTCTGCGACGGTGTGCGGGCTTTTCCCCGTCTCGGTCATGAGCGGGGTGTTCGGCTCGACCGCCACCAAGTAGGGGGTCGCGGCGCGGTCGAGTTCGGCGATGAAGTGCGGGCTTCCGCCGGGGTTTTAGCGGCAGCCGGCGACCAGAGCCCGAAACGCGATGCGCGCGGCGCGGGCCCGGACCACCAGGTATTGACGGGACACATAGGCCGTGGCGTGCCCGGACTTACGGTCACCGGAGTCGTCCGGAAACAACGCCCCGCCGCCGTGGGGCGCGGTCGCCGGCGTGGGCATCAGCAGGTCGATCCGCCGGTCGTTGACCGCCTCGTGGTCCCACGGGGACTGGGACATGAACCACTGCTGCCCGGCCGCACCCTCACCCTGCCTCAGGAAGTCAAGATCCGGAACACCATCTACCGGTCACGGCAAAGCACCCCAGGTCGACCGGACGCGGTGGGCGTGTGACCGGCCGGTCGGCGCCCGCGGTGCTGCCCCCGTCGCTGCGCCCGTGGCTCGGGCCGATCGGGGCCCTCGCCGCGCTGGTGGTCGTCGCGCTCGGGGTCCTGTACGCCGGCCACAGCGAGCCCGGCAGGGTGGACCGGTGGATCATCCAGCCGACGGCGGACAGTGTGCGGCCGCCGTGGCGACACGTCGCCCTGGCCCTGGACTTCTTGGGGGAGCCCGCCGGATCGGCGATGGTGATCGTCGCCGCCGTGGCGGGCTGCCTGCTGCTTCGGCGTCCTCGCGCAGCGGTGCTCGTCGTTGTCGGCGTCGGCATGACCGTGGGTACGGCGACGCTGCTCAAGCACCTGGTGGGGCGCACCATCCACGGCGACGGCAACCTGTCCTATCCGAGCGGGCACACCGCCTTCTTCACCGCGCTCGCCCTCATGGCGGCACTGCTCGCGAGCGGCCGGCTCGGCCTCGGCAGGACGGCCGGCACGTCACTCGTGCTTGCCGCGGCGCTGGTTGGCGGCGCAGCCATGGGCTGGGCGCAGGTCGCCCTGGGCGCGCACTACCCGACCGACGTCCTCGGCGGCTGGTGCACCGCGCTGGCGGTGATACCGGCGACCGCGTGGCTGGTCGACCGGATGGCTGACCGGCTGGTCGATCGGACGGCCGACGCCGGTCAGCGGGAGCGCCGCTGACGTCACGTCACGCCAAGCGGCGGAACACGGGCTTCACCGGTCGTCCGGCCAGCCAGGGGGTGGGGTCGGCGGCGTCCAGTGCCTTCCGGTACACCGCACATGCCTGGGCCACCACGTCGACGGTGTGATCGATGTCGGCGTCGCCGAGCGCGCTGCTCACCACGAATGACGGGGCCAGCACCCCGCCCGCGAGGAGTCGGCGCAGGAACAGGGTGCGGTACTGCTGCGACGGCTGCCGGTTCTCGTCGAGGGTGGCGAAGACCAGGTTGCTGGCCCGGCCCCGGACGACGATGTGCTCGCCGACGCCCATGCCGGCCGCGGCGTCGCGGACACCGGCGGCCAACCGCTCGCCGAGCGCGTGCAGCCGCGCGGTGACCCCCTCTTCGGCGTAGATGGTCTGCACGGCCATCGCGGCTGCCAGGGAGTGCGTCTCCGCACCGTGTGTGGTGGACAGCAGGAACACCCGGTCGCCGGAGTGACGCAGCCCGCCCCGCTCCATCAGCTCGCGGCGCCCGGCCAGCGCGGAGACGGCGAACCCGTTGCCCAGCGCCTTGCCGAACGTGGAGAGGTCGGGGACGACGCCGTACAGGCCCTGGGCGCCCGCCTCGGACCAGCGGAAGCCGGTGATCATCTCATCGAAGATCAGGACGCAGCCGTGCCGGTCGGCCAGCTCGCGCAGGCCGGCGAGGTACCCGGGCGGCGGCTCGGTGTGGGTGGCGGGTTCGAGGATCAGGCAGGCGACCTCGTCCTGGTACCGGGTGAGCAGCTCCTCCGTGGCGGCCAGGTCCCCGTAAGGGAACGCCACGGTGAGCTCGTTGGTCGCCGCCGGAACACCGGCGGACATCGGCGTGGTGCCGATGAACCAGTCGTCGACGGAGAAGAACGGATGGTCGGCGCAGAGGGCCACCCGCGGGCGCCCGGTGGCGGCGCGGGCGAGGCGCACCGCGGCGGTGGTGGCGTCGGAGCCGTTCTTCGCGAACTTCACCATCTCGGCGGTCGGCACCGTGGCCAGGAAGCGTTCCGCGGCTTCGACCTCCACGATGGACGGCCGGACGAAGTTGCTGCCGCGGTCGAGTTCCCGCCGCACCGCCTCGATCACGCGTGGGTGGGCGTGGCCGAGGCTGACCGACCGCAGGCCGGAGCCGTACTCGACGTACCGGTTGCCGTCGATGTCCCACACGTGGGCACCGCGGCCGTGGCTGATGACCGGGGCCAGGTTCTCGGGGTACTGGTCGTCGCCCTTGGCGTAGGTGTGCGCGCCTCCGGGGATCATGGCGTGCAGCCGCTCGTTCGCCGTCCGCGACCGGGGCAGGAGGAACTGTTCGGTGTCCAAGCCGACTTCACCCTTCCTTGTGCTTCAGGACCTCGGCGAGGCTCGGCGCCTCCCGGTCCCGCTGGGACATCGATGTGACCGGCAGAGGCCAGGGAATGGCGAGCTCAGGGTCGTCGAAGGCGATCGTCACGTCCTCGGCCGGATCGTGCGGGCGGTCGATCCGGTACGAGGTGTCGGCGGTTTCGGTCAGCGCCTGGAAGCCGTGCGCGCACCCCGCCGGGATGTACAGGGTCGCCTGCGTGTCGCCGGACAGCTCGAAGAAGGCCACGTTGCGGTAGGTCGGCGAGCCCGTCCGCAGGTCCACGACGACGTCGAAGATCCTTCCGTACGAGCACCGCACCAGCTTGGCCTCGCCGGCGCCGGAGCGCAGGTGCAGGCCGCGCAGCACCCCCCGGACCGAGCGGGACACACTGTCCTGGACGAAGGCGTCCGGGTCGAGGCCCACCGAGCGGACCACGTCGGCGTCGAAGGTGCGGCAGAAGAAACCGCGCTCGTCGGCGTACGGCGTCGGCTCGAACAGGTACGCGCCGGCGATCGCCGGGACTTGGGTCGCCTTCATGGAGCCTTCCGCAAGGTGTGGGCGTGGTCGGCCGCAGGGAACAGGGCCGCGGTCAGGGCGGTGAACTGGTGCTCGAGTTGCCGGGCGGCGGCCAGGTTCCGCTCGGTGAGGGTCTGCCGCAGCTCGGCCGATCGCTTCTCCAGCGCCCGGAACTGCGCGAGCAGCCGGTCGGCGTCGACCTCGCGCGCCGGTTGGCAGAACGCGCCGAGGCCCATCCGGTCCATGAGCGCGTCGCTCTTCGCCGCATAGCTGAGCGCGAGCACCGGGGTGCCGGTCTTCAGCGCGCAGATCAGGTTGTGGTAGCGGACCGCCACCACGGTGTCGGCAGCCGCCATCTCCTTCATCAGGTCGGCCAGCGAGGCCGGTTCGGCAGCGGTGACCAGCGGCGAGTCCACCGCGTCGAGGATCGCGGCGACCACCGACGCGTCGCACGTGTCGCCGGTGAGCAGCCGGACCGGCCTTCCCTCCTCGACCAGCGCGCGGACGAACCGGATCGTCCCGTCGAGGTAGCGCCGGTATATCTCCTCGGCCCGGGCGCGGTCGTCGTTGCCGCCGTGGAAGTCCATGACACCGACGCAGACCGGGCCGGTCGAGCCCGAGGGCGCGCTCGCCGGCGGCGTCGGCAGGGCGAACGCGAGGTCCGGGTAGACCTCGTCGCGCGCGGTGTCCACGCCCATCGCCCGCATCGCGTCGCGGGACTGGGCGTCCCGGTACGACCGGTACGCGGCCAGCCGCGCCGACCAGCGCACCAGGGCCCGGGTCGGCCGGTTGCCGATCGCCGCGGCGCCGACGCTGACCAGCGCGACCCGGGTTCCGAACAGCCGGCCGCTCGCGCAGAGCAGGAACAGCGAGTACGGGAAGCCCCACGGCCGCAGCGGCAGTGTGGCCTCCAGGACGCCCATGCCCGGCACGATCACCACGTCGTGCCGGCGCACCCAGGCGGCGGTGCGGAAGACGTCGACGAGTTTGCCCAGACCCTTCGCCGCGATCGCGCCCGCACGTGACGCGGTCCGGTACTCCGCGCGGTTCCAGTGCAGCCGCGTCGCGGGGATCCCGAACCGGGTCGTCACGGCCTCGGGTCCGCCGCACAGCGCGTCCACGACCGCCTCCGGGTGCTGGTCGCGGAGGTACCCGAGCACGGCCTCCAGCGACCCGTCGTTGCCGAGGTTGCCGGAGCCGAGCAGGCCGAACACCCCGACGCGCACCGGAGTTTCGTACGCGGACGTCATGCCCGCCTCCCTTCACGCCCGGCGACGAGGGCGTCGACGGAGACCGTGAGCAGGGCCGGGTCGACCGGGGCGCGGTCCTCGACCCGCTCGCCGGCGCCCGGCCGGACCCGGCTGGTCATCCACGCGGCCAGGTGGCCGTAGCACGCGCGCCGGTCGGCCGGGGACAACGGCGCCCGCCGGATCGCCGAGGCGAAGCCCCAGATGTACTCGGCGAGCAGCCGGGGCGTCGGGTGCAGCAGGCCCGCCCGGCGCGGGTCCAGGTTGACGCACCGGGAGCGCTTGGAAGGGTTCGCCCGCTCGGCGCGGGTGGGGTGGTCGCGGCGGAAGTACATCAGCTCCGGCACCTGGTGGAAGGGCCCGTGCAGGGTGATCTCGGCTACGAACGTGCGGTCCGCGTGGTGGTAGCTGTCCATCGGCTTCACCCGGCGCAGCATGTCGGCCCGCATCACCCCGTAGAAGTCGTCGCCCCCCGGCTCGAACAGCAGGCTGCGAAAGCGCTCCGGCGCGTGCGGCGAGTCGGTGGCGAGTGTGTACTCGTAGGGGACCTTCACCTGGCCGTCGCCGTCGATGACGGCCTGGTCGGTGTGCGCGAGGATCACGTCCGGCCGCTCGTCGAGCGCCTCCACGCAGCGCCGCAGCAGGTCGCGGCCGTAAAGGTCGTCGTGCGAGGCCCATTTGAACAGCTCGCCGCGGGACTCGGCGAACACACGGTTGTGGTTCGGCGTGGCGCCGATGTTCCGGGGCAGGCGGAAGTACCGGATGCGCGAGTCCTGCGCGGCGTACTTGCGGCAGATGTCCTGGGTCCCGTCGGTCGAGGCGTTGTCGGAGATGACCAGCTCGAAGTCCTCGTAGGTCTGGCCGAGCAGGGCGTCGAGCGACTCGGCCAGGTACTCCTCGCCGTTGTAGACGGGCAGGCCGATACTCAGCCTGGGTTGCGCGGTCATGAAGTCCTCACTTCGGGAACGGAGTTGGGGTGGTGCTCGCGCAGGGCGGACCGCAGCTGCAGCCACCACACGGCCGATCCGCTGACGGTCGCGGCGGCGACGCCCCAGGCCGAGCCGACCGTGCCGGCGACGGCCGCCCCGCCGAGCCCGCCGCCGACGTAACAGGCGGAGGCGAACAGCTGGCAGCGCAGGCTGCGCCGGGCCGCGCCGAGCGCGCGCAGCCCGGCCGCCGCGCCGGTGCCGAGCCCTGCACCCGCAACACCGAGGGTGATCGGCACGATGAGCTGTGCGGAGGAGTGCCAGACGTCGCCGAGGACGAGTTCGCCGAGCCGGTCCGGCATCAGCAGCAGCGCCGCGCCCCACAGCAGCGCGCCACCGGCCTGCCCGCCACCGAGGAGGAGGCAGAACCTGCCGAGGCGGTGCGGGGCCTGCCGCAGCACGCGTGCAGCCTCCGGGACGGTGACCAGCGAAAGACCCATCAGCACGGCGAGGAACGGGCCGAGCAGGAGCTCGGCGCCCCGCACCGCACCCACCGCGCCGAGCCCGACGATCGCGCCGAGCCCGTACGCCCGCAGCTGGCTCGCGCCGCTCAGGCTGACGTTCTCGACCAGGTAGCGGTAGCCGAGATCGCGCTGTTCGCGCAGCCACCCGCGCGCCTGCGTCATCCGGGGCCGGATTCCGGACTGGAGGTAGCCGTACGCAGCGGCCACCGTGGCGGACGCGCCCCAGGCGAGCACGAAAGCGGCCACGCTGCCCACGCGGGCGGCCGCCACCATGGCCGGGACGAGCGCAATGCCCCACACGACGTCGTTGACGAACGCCTTCCGCCCTGCGCCGGCGGCGAAGAACGAGAACCGCCAGGCGTCCTGCAGCAGCAGCCCCGGCAGCATGACGCCGAGGGCGGCGAACGCGGGCCCCACGCGACCGCCGAGGCCGAGCCCGGCCACCAGAGACACCGCGCCGAGGGCGGCACCGACGCCGAGCGCGGTACCGGTGGACCGGGCCACCGCCCCGCGCCAGGACGCGTCCGGCACGCCACTGAAGCGCACCACGAGCGGGTCGGTGGCAAGGCCGCGGGAGACGTTGAGCACCACGCCGTAGGTCACCCAGGCCAGGCTGAACACGCCGAACGCGGTCACCCCCAGGGAGCGGGCCACGTAGATCCCCACAGCGAAGTTGCTGATGCTGGAGGCCGCCTGGTCGGCCAGTCCCCAGGACAGCCGGCCGACGAGGGCCCGCTTGGCGGATCCGGCAGGTGTCGTCGTCTTCTTCCCCTGGGTGGTCATCGGCGTCATGCTTTGATCAGCCCGGCGCCGTGCAGAGCGTCGGCCGCGGCGGCGACGGTGTCGAACGGCAGCCCGGACCGCTCGGCGACGTCCAGCAGACTGTGCTCGCCGTCGGAGAGGTTGAGCACCCAGAGCATGGCCATCTGGGCCTGCTTGGTGTCGCTGCGGCCGCCGAGCGCGTCGTACAACCCACGTCGGCCCAACTGCGGTTCGCCGTAGGGGCTGAGGTTGAGGTACCGCCGGTTGCGGTCGAGGACGGCGAACGCCTCGCGGCAGACGGCGAGCGTGTCCGCCATCGCCTGAGGGGAGACGAAGTCCAGGTTGTCCGCCGAGGTGTGGTACTCGGGGTAGCCGGCGTACGGGTTCCGAGTGAGCGAGCCCACGCCCAGATTGAAGCCGGGTGAGCAGAACTGCCGCTCGTCGTATCCGTACGGAGTGAACTCGGTGACGCGGTGCGGGCGTTCGGATGCGGCCAGCACGTGCCGCATCACCCGGTCGATCTCCGCGTCGCCGCGCCTGCTCTGCTTGTACGTCAACTGGCCCGGGTCCCCTGCGCACGCCAGCACGAGGCCGTGCTTGACCCTTCCCCCAGCTCTCGGCTCCTCCCCCAGCCTTCGGCCGGGAGGGGCCCCCAGAGCAGGGGGTACCCCATTCACCCGCTCCGCGTTCCGGGCCAGCCAGGTGATCGCCCCGATGGTGCCGGGCGCGAACAGGAACCGGTAGGTGTAGTACGGCGTCTGCTGTGCCAGCGCCCGGGCCAGGAACGTCGCCACCGCGATACCGGCCAGGTTGTCGTTGGCCAGCGACGGGTGGCAGACGTGGCAGGAGACGATCACCTCGTCGGGGACCTGCCCGGGGACCACGTGCTCGGCGTAGGTGAGGTGGCCGTCCGCGAGGGTGGAGTCGATGCGCACCTCGTAGTCGCCGTCCGGCAGCGCGTCCAAGGTCTCCTGGGCCAGGCAGAACCCCCATTCCGGCTTGTAGTAGCTGGTGCGGTACGGCACCCAGGACGGGTGGTCCGGCAGGGTGTGCAGGTGTCCACGCAGCTCGGCCAGCGGCATGGTCGCCGACACCGGCACGCTGTAGCCGAGTACGTGCAGGCTGGACGCGGCGAAGTCGACGACCCGGTTGCCGGCGGTGTCGGCGATGTACGCGTCCCGGATGTTCCACTCCTGCGGCACCGTCCAGTCGAGCACCTGCGTCCCGGTCGGCACCTCGTGCACCTGCAGCGGGATGTACTCGCCGACGATCTCCAGGGTGGCGCGCACCCCGTCGCCGGTGATGCTCCGGCAGAGCGGGTACAGCCGCTCCACCAGCGCGTACATCTCTTCGCCGAGATCGGCCGCGGTCATCGGCGCCACCGCAGGGTGTCGTCGACCGTGCCGGCGTCGGACGCCGCGCGCAGCACGGCAAGGCGGGTGAAGCGTCGCTCGAAGTCCTCCCGGGTCAGCCCGTACTTCCGGTAGGCGTCGGCGAGTTCGAGCGCGCCCTGCTTCACCGTCCACTCGCAGTCGAAGCCGGGTATCGCGGCGCGGAACCGGGAGAAGTCCACCCGGTACGAGCGCGGATCGGCACCGGTCTCCCCGGTGATCACCACCTTCGCCCCGGACACCGCCTCGGCGACCTGCTCGGCGATCTCGGCGACCGTGACGTTGTTGATCTCGCTGCCGATGTTGAACGCCCGGTCGTGCACCGCTTCCCGCGGCGCGACCAGCGCGGCCGCGAAGGCCCGTGCGATGTCGGCGGCGTGCACCAGCGGGCGCCAGGGGGTGCCGTCGGAGAGCACCAGCACCTCGCCGGACAGGAGCGCGTGGCCCACCAGGTTGTTCAGCACGATGTCGGCGCGCAGCCGGGGTGAGTAGCCGAAGGCGGTGGCGTTGCGCATGAACACCGGGGTGAAGTCGTCGTCGGCCAGCGCGTGCAGGTCGTCCTCCACCCGCACCTTGGACTCCGCGTACGGCGTCACCGGGCGCAGCGGGGCGTCCTCGGTCACCAGGTCGTCACCGCCTGCGGCGCCGTAGACCGAGCAGGTGGACGCGTACAGGAAGCGCCGCACTCCGGCGTCGCGGGCCAGCCGGGCCAGCAGTACGGACGCGTGGTGGTTGATGTCGTAGGTGAGGTCCGGCGCCAGCGATCCCAGCGGGTCGTTGGACAGGGCGGCCAGGTGGATCACGGCGTCCACACCGGCCACGTGCTCGGCCGTGACGTCGCGCAGGTCCACCCGGTGCCCGGACGGGTCGGCGGGCGGCTCGCCCAGCACGCAGTCGGCGAACAGGCCGGCGTCGAGGCCGACGACCTCGTGCCCGGCGGCCTTGAGGACCGGGGCCATCACGGTGCCCAGGTAGCCCTGGTGTCCGGTCAGCAGTACGCGCATAGTTCAGTTCCCCAGGTTGAGCATGAGTTTGGTGACGGCGAACGCCTCGGCGTAGCGGGCGTGGCATTCGATGCCGCGGATCCGGGCAAGGCCGAGGAAGGCCTCCCGGTCGTACCAGGGCCGGTGCCGCTGCGAGGGGTAGTGCTCCTGCAGCAGTTGCACCTTCTGTTCGGCGACCTCCGGCGACAGCGGCTGGTACGCCGACGGACGGCCGAGATCGCCGTCCCATTTGACGATCTCGTAGCCGAGCACGAGGTGGTCGCGGAACGCGGTGGGCAGCAGCTGCGCCAGGCCGCGGTGATCCTGGTGCGCGTCATCGGTACGCGGGGCGAGGATCAGGTCCGGCTCGGTCTGCTCGCGCAGCTCCTCGACCGCGGCCTTGGCCTCCTCCCAGTGCGCCGGCATCCGCCCGTCCGGCAGCTTGAGCACGGTCAGCCGCAGGTCGGCGCCCGGGCAGAAGGCGGCGAGCGCGGCCTTCTCCTCCTGCTCCCGGTCGGTGCCGCCGCCGGAGAGCACCAGCGCGTCGACGCGGATACCCGGTCGCGCGAGGCACAGCGTCAGCAGCGTGCCGCCGGCGCCGATGGCGATGTCGTCGCAGTGCGCGCCCACCGCGACGATCCGGTCCAGGGGTCCGGCCCCGAGGCGGATCATGCTCTCGCTCCAGCCGTGTCCCGCTCCCACACGGCCCACGGACGGTCGCCCCTGGCGTAGGCCTCGTCGAGCGCGGCCCGCTCCTTCACGGTGTCGGTCGGCTTCCAGAAGCCGCGGTGCTGATGCGCCACCAGCCGTCCGCGCTTGGCCAGTTGGGCGCATCCGTCGGCGACCAGGTCCCCGTTCTCCGGTATGTGGTCGAAGACCTCCTGGCGGAGCACGAAGTAGCCGCCGTTCTCCCACAGCGGCAGTTCGCTCACCGCGGTGATGCCCCCCACCAGGCCGTCCTCGCCCAGGTCCACGCAGTGGAACGAGGACTGCGGCGGCACCACCATCATCGACGCACCGGCGTCGCGCCGGGCGAAGTTCTCGATCATCTCCGGCAGCGGGGCGTCGGTGAGCACGTCGGCGTAGTTGGCGAGGAACATCTCGTCGCCGTCCAGGTGGTGCCGCACCCGGCGCAGCCGCTCCCCGATCGGTGACTCCATGCCGGTCTGCGCGAACGTGATCGTCCAGTCGGCTATGTCGGTGGACAGCAGCTCGGTCCGCCCGCCCCGCAGCACGAAGTCGTTGGACGTCGTCTCCTCGTAGTTGAGGAAGAAGTTCTTGATGTGGTGAGCCCCGTAGCCGAGGCACAGGATGAACTCCTTGTGCCCGAAGTGCGCGTAGTAGCGCATGACGTGCCAGATCAGCGGGCGCGGGCCGACCATCGCCATCGGCTTGGGCACGTCGTCTGCGGCGCCGCTGCGCATCCGCATCCCGTAACCGCCGCAGAACAGGACGACCTTCATCGCTTGACCTCGACAATGCTCAGTTCCGGGATGGGAAAGACGAGGCGGCCGCCCCAGTCGTGCACGTAGGACAGCTGCTCGACCAGCTCGGCCCGCAGGTTCCACGGGAGGACGAGGATGTAGTCCGGCTTGTCGGCGGCTATCTGCTCGGGCGGCAGGATCGGGATGCGGGTGCCCGGGGTGAACCTGCCGTGCTTGTACGGGTTGCGGTCGACCGTGTACGCGAGCAGGTCGGGGCGGATGCCGCAGTGGTTGAGCAGGGTGTTGCCCTTGCCGGGGGCGCCGTAGCCGACGACCGTCTTCCCCTGCTCGGCCGCCTCGATGAGGAATTTCAGCAAGTCCCGGCGCACCTTGGCCACCCGGGCCGCGAACTCGGCGTACCCGGAAAGCTCTTGGAGCCCTGCGGCCTTCTCGCGGGCCAGCACGTCCGCCACCCGCTGGGACGGCTCACCGGCCACCTCGACGGGACGGGCCCACAGCCGGATGGAGCCGCCGTGCGTGGGCAGCAACTCGACGTCCACGAGCGCGAGTCCGCCGCTCGCAAGGGCCCGGATCGCGGACGCGACCGTGTAGTACTGGAAGTGCTCGTGGTAGATCGTGTCGTACTGGTTCTCCTCGATCAGGGTCAGCAGGTGCTGCACCTCGATGGAGACCCAGCCGTCATCGGCGACCAGGGCGCGCAGCCCCTGGGTGAACCCGACCACGTCGGGGATGTGTGCGTACACGTTGTTGGCCACGACCAGGTCCGCCGGGCCGTGCTCTTCGCGGACGGCGGCGCCGGTCTCCGGGCTCAGGAACTCCGTGAGCGTGGGCACACCCGCGTCGCGCGCCGCGGCGCCGACATTCACCGACGGCTCGATGCCGAGGCAGCGGATCCCCCGGTCCACCACATGCTTCAGCAGGTACCCGTCGTTGCTCGCGACCTCGACCACGAAGGCGTCGGGGCTGAGAGCAAGACGCTCCACGGCGTCGGCGACGAAGGTACGCGCGTGCTCCACCCAGGAGGTCGAGTACGAGGAGAAGTACGCGTACTCCTTGAACGTCTCCTCCGGCGTGATCAGCGGCGGGATCTGCGCCAGCCAGCAGTCGGTGCAGACCCGCAGGTGCAGCGGGTACGCGGGCTCCGGCTGGTCCAGTTGGTCCGCGGCGAGAAAGCTCTCGCAGGGTGGTGTCGCCCCCAGATCGACGACGCTCGCCAGCGTCGCCGAGCCGCAGAGTCGGCAACTTGTCATTTACTGCCCCCCATTGATTCGGTCCCCCATTGATTCCGTCCGACCCGCGATCGCGGTGCGGTACCCCTCCACCAGGCGCTCGAGGCCGACGGCCGGGCTGAAACCCTGCTCGTAACGGCGCCGGGCCGCCTGGCCCATCTCCCGGTTGCGGGCCGGCTCGGCCGTGATCCGGCGCAGGCAGGACGCGAGCGAGGCGGGCTCGCCCGGCCGGTGCAGCAGCCCGGTGACGCCGTCCTCGACGAGTTCGACGAAGGCGCCGTGACCGGCGGCGACGACCGGGACCCCCGCCGCCATCGCCTCCACGACGACCAGGCCGAACGCCTCCAGCCACGTCGAGGGAGCCACCACGGCGACCGACCGCGCAACGGCATGCCGGCACTGCGCCGGGTCGTACAGGCCGACGTACCGCACGTCGTCCCGGCCCGCCGCCCAGGCGGTCACGTCCCGCTCCAGCGGCCCCGTGCCGGCGATCACGAGCGGCACGCCCACACCGCCACTCGCTGCGATCTCGTCCCACGCGGCCATGAGCAGCCGCACGCCCTTGGCCTCCGCGAGCCGGCCGAGATAGAGCACATGCTCGCCGTCACCCGCACGGCGAGTGCCCGGCTCCGGCACGAAGTTGTGCTTCACCGCCAGCCGTTCGGCCGGCATGCCGGACCGCACCAGGACGTCGCGCTGCGCCGCGGAGATGCAGAAGAACCGCTCCACGCCGGACCACCACCGCCGCCGGTTGACCGACAGGCTGACCGCGAGCGGCACCGTCGCAAGGCGGGAACTGCGGTAGCAGCCGTGCCGGACGGCGGGCAGTGGTGCGGAGCCGACGCACTCGGTGCACGGCCGGCCATTCCGCTGCAGCGTGCCGGGCGGGCAGACCTGGGTGTAGTTGTGCAGCGTGGCGACGGCGGGCACGCCGGCGTCGGCACAGGCGGCCAGCACCGCCGGTGACAGGAGCGGGAAGACGTTGTGGACGTGCACCACGTCCGGCCGCTCGGTGCGCAGCCGGGCGGCGAGCTCCGTACGGACCGCCGGGTTCCACGGCACAAGCAGCGGTACCGCGACCTTGCCCAGCAGGGACCGGTCGGCGATGGAGTCGCTACGCCGCTCGAACAACTCGACCCGGTGGCCGGCCGCGCGCAGCAGCTCCACCTCCTGGTCGACGACCTTGTTCTCCCCGCTCGGCTGCGCCGAGGCGTAGCGGTTGTGCACCACGAGGACGTGCATGCTCAGATCACCTCCGATCTACGGGCCCAGCGCGGCATGTGCCGTCGAGGGACGTCGGGCGTCGAGAGCGGAGCGGCCTCGGCCGATGTCGCCAACAGCGAGGCGGCCAGGGCCAGATGCAGCAGATACGGCGAGGCGTCGCCAAGACCGGCCTCGGTGTACGACGCGATCGCGCAGTAGCTGATCAGGAAGATCGCGCAGGCCCGCTGCAGCGACGGTGGCCGCAGCAACGCGACGCCGCCCAGCACGATGATGATCGCCGCGACGAGGGTGACGCCGATCAGACCCTGCTCGTTGTAGACGGCCAGCCAGCTGTTGTCGATCGGCAGCCCGCCGAACGACTTGTCGCCCAGGCCCACGCCGAACAGCTGCTCCGAGGTCGATCGAGGCGCGGACAGCAGGGCGTCCCAGACCTTGGCCCGACCGGTGAGACTGGAGAAGTTCTCCTGGCTCTGCCCGCGCAGGAACCACGACTGCAGTGCGGAGGCGAACCCCACCGCGGCCACCACGACGCACACCACCGTCCAGGTGAAGAATCGGCGGGCGGCGGCGCTGGTCAGGATGAGTGAGCAGATCGCCAACGCCAGCCCGAGGAGCAGGCCGAGCGTGGCCGTCCGGGTATGGGTCAGCGCGAGCAGCACGAGTGACGGCACGATGACCACCGCCGCGCTCGCCCTGTCGGTCCGGCGCCCCTGTAGGAGCAGCACGGTGAGCCCGATGATCACCGCGGCGTACTGTCCGATCTGCGGCGGGGTGAGCGGCCACAACGCGCCGACCAGGCGTCCACCGTAGAGGTCGGGCAGGGCCGCACCCGGTGAGACGACCAGGCCGACGGCCACCGATCCGAGCACCGCGAAGTACGCCCGGATGTGGTAGCGAACGAACGTCAGGCTGCCGTCCCACCAGCGGCTGAGCAGCCACAGCGTGCAGACGAAGAGCGTCAGCCGGAAGCAGCGGAACAGCGCGCCGAACCCGGACTCCAGGTTCGCGCTGGAGATCACGCTCGTCACCAGCAGCAGGGTGAGCAGGAACACGTAGGCGCTGGCTCGGATGCGCAGTCGGAGATTGATCGTGAGCGCCAGCGCGAACGCACTGACCAGCGCGCCCATGGTGACCATCTGGATGAGGGAGCGAGGCAGCGGGACGATGGTCTTTGCCCCGGCGGAGCCCAGCGTGTTGAGGACCAGCAGCCCCCAGACGATCCCTACGAGCCTCGGTGTGCCGGCAGGGTGCGGTTCGGCGCCGGGCCGCGTTCCCGCAGTGTCCGGTCGGCCCGACAGCCCGCCGCGCGTCAGGTTCACGCCCATCTCACCCACCGGCCCGGAGGTCGAGGGTGCTGCCCGCGTCCTGCTGGTACGGCGTGGTCTGCCACTGCCCGAAGTCGAGCACCCGGCTCGTGTCCTGGGCCACGAACTTCCATGGTCCGATGTAGACGTTGTCGTGCCAGCGGTTGTGCTGGTTGGTGGTGATCGCGTCAGCCACCTGTTCGCCCTTGTACGGCGACCAGTCCGGATAGGTCCCGTAGTTGGCGAGGAGCGCCATTCGGTCGCACTTCTCCGTGCACTTGAGGACGGACTTGTCGAGCACGAAGCGGTTGTCGTGGATGTCCACCCGCTGGGTCTTCCACCGGCAGTCGGAGTAGAGCGGTGCCTTGGCGATCGCCGGCTTCGCGCAGCGGTGGGTGTTCCCCACCAGCAAAGTGCAGTCACCGGACGAGGTGTTGGCCGGGCTGTTGCAGAACCGGTCGGCGTTCTCCCACAGGGTGATCCCGGACCAGTTGTTCTGCAGCACGTTCCCGTAGATCTCGATCTTGTCGGTGCGCGCTCGGATCCGTGGTTCGCCGCCGGACTCGGACACGTAGATGGTCGCGAACGGGAAGCTGTCGCCGCTCTCGGCTGCCTTGCGGCCCTCGACCCAGTTGTTCCGCCGGATCGTGTTGTTCCGGATGATCGCGTTGTAGCTGATCTCGTAGATCAGCGCGGCACCGTCGTTGGCCTCGATCACGTTGTTCTCTATGACGAAGTCGTTGTTGTTGGTGTCCGCCCACAACCCGGTTCCGCGGTTGTCGTGCACCCAGTTGCCGCGCACGTCGGCGCCGTTGACGTCCCAGAACTTGATGCCTCCGGTGCAGCCGCAGCCCTTCCGCTTCCGCTCCCAGTCGCCGGTGTTGTTGCCCACGATCTCGTTGCCCTCGACCACCAGGCCGCTGATACGGCCGCTGGCCTTGTAGGCGTTCATGCCGTACTGGCCGTTGTCGCGGAGGCAGTTGGCGCGGACCTGCTGGCGGGCACCTGCCATCAGCCCGGCGCCGGAGTTGTTCTGGATCGTCGCGTGCTCGATCACCCATCCGTCGGCCGAGTCGTGGTTGACCACGCCCTCGTCCGGCGGCGCCACGAAATCCTGCACGGTCAGGTAGCGGATGGTGACGTTGCGGGCGGTACCGGCGAACGCGTACTGGTTCTTCTTCCGGCCGTCGAGCGCCGCGCCCGGCGCACCGAGGTAGCGGTCCCCTTCCTTGGGGATGACCTGGGCGTAGCGGTCCGGGTCGAGCCTGTGCATGCCGGGTCGAAGCCAGAACGTGGTGTTCGGGGGGCTGCTCTTGGTCTTCGCCGCCAGGTCACCGACCTTCGCGGGGTCGACCGTCACCGCACCCGCCGGTGCCTTCGCCGGCCCGGCCGCGGGCTTGGCGCACACCCGGGCCACGGATGGGTGCGCGGACGTGGCGGACGTGGTGCCCGCGGCCTTCGGCTCCGCCCCGGCGCCCGACACGCTCTCACAGCCGGTCGCCAGCAGGGCCAGCGCCAGAGGTGCCGCCGCCAACGCCCAGTGCCGCCTCTTGATCCCCACGCGCCCCCCTAGCCGCGGAACCTGAGCACGGTGGTGAACCCCTCCGCGCCGTCGGCGAAGCCGTTGCCGACCAGCGTTGTGGTGGGTTCCTTGCGCCCGAATCCGGCGGAGTACCAGCCCAGCGGCGGGTCTGTCTCGCCGCGATGCGCCCGCCAGGACAGCTGCCCGGGCAGGTCGAGCACCGCGGAACGCCCCTCGCCGTCCCGGATCCAGGTGAGCTGTGCCCGGTTCCCCACCAGGTCCGCGGCGATCGCCGGGCCGAGGTGGAACGCCAACTGCACGGCCCGCCGCGGGCCGCGCACCTCGTCGACCACCCGCAACTCCTGTCTCGCGGCCGTCAATTCCACGCGGCGGCGGTGCACGGAGCCCTGGTAGCCGTCGTGCTCGGCACACCAGCGGGCCACGCCCTCGCCGGATGTGTCGGCGGCCAGGACGCGGGTCTCGGCATGCCGGGTCCACAGGAACGGGCCGCCGGAGACTGACTGGTCACTGCCGTCCAACTGCAGGGTGTTGTGGCCGAGGGTCGACCGGAAGTACTGCCGCCACTCGGGCTGCCCGTGGTAGCAGTACGTCCCCGGGTCGGCGAGCACGTCGACCCCGTCGTGCCGGACCTCGACGGACAGCGCGTCCGCGTGGGCGTGCGCGGCGATGGACAGGAAGCCGTGCGGGCCGCCGTCGCAGCGGCACCAGATCTCCTCCGGGCCTCGCAGGATGGTCATGCCCGCGTCGGCGAAGTGGGCCGGTCGGTCTGCCGGGCGGGACACGGCCGGTCTGGTTCCACTTTTCGCGTACGGCTGGATGAGCGCGGCCAGCAGCGGGGTGCGCACATCGGTGCCGGTCACCGCCGGCCACCAGTCGAGTCGGCCGAACACGGCGTCGCCGGTGGCCAGCAGCGAGGCCCAGCGGTCGGTGCCCGCTCCGTCCACGACCAGACCGTGCCCGTCGTCCGCGTCCCCCTGGCGCGGCGGCCGCAGCCGGTTGTCCACGACGGCCGCGAGCGTGTCGGTCATCCGCAGCAGCACCAGCCGGATCGACGCGGGGACCGGCACGTCGGCAGCATCCGCCTCGGCCACCGCGGCCAGGCCGAGTTCCAGCACAAGTCCGTGATACTCGGTGGCCAGCTCGCGGTTGAGGCCGGAGGTGAAGGTGTTGCTGCGCAGGTGCCGCTCCAGCGACCGCAGCGCATCGGCTCGCCAACGCACCGAGGAGGGGAACCAGTTGAACGCGCAGGCCGCGGCGAACTGCCCGGCGGCCTCGGCGATGACGTGGTTGTTCGCCGAAGACCCCCGGCTGGGGAAGGCGGCCAGCCAGCGCTGGTGGTGCCAGATCTGGTTCAGCGCCACCTGGTTGCCCTCGAACAGGTCGGCCGCGCCCGGCCAGTCGTCGAGCAGCCGGCGGATCCACACCCAGGACAGCAGCCGGATGCCCAGCTCGATGCCGCTGATCCAGTGCACGCCGCGCAGCGGTGGGTTGGCCGCCCACCACGACCGCAGATGCTCGGCCACGCGCTCGGCGTACCGCTCGTCCCCGGTGATCGCGTAGGCGGCGGCAAGCACGGTGAGGTACTGGTGCCGGGACAGCTCCCAGATCTGCTTGATGTCCCCGACCGCGTCCTCGCTCCGGTACGGCACGTCGAAGGCGTAGCCCCACGGAGCCCGGCGCCCGGTCTTCGGGTCGCACCACCAGTCCGGGTCGTCCAGGTCGTCGCGGACCACCCCGAAGAACTCGGCGTGCCCGTACATCAGCCGGTCCGCCTCGGCGATGAGCCGTTTCGCGGCGTCCGGAGGTACTGAGGCGATCGTCCCGGCGGGCAGGACCGCGGTGAACCGGGCGCCGGTCACGCTCGGGCAGTCCGGCCGCGCCGACCGCCAGCGCCGCCTGCGCACCGCGTCGCCCACCCGGCCCGCGACCTCCTGCGGTCCCATCCGGGACAGCCGCCGCAGGTACCAGCCCGCGCTCATGGTCATCGCGCCCGCTCCAACGTCACCGGCGCACCGCCGGCCAGACCGGCCTGCACGGCGAGGGTGGCCGCCGTGGTGGCGACCAGCGACTCCAGCGGCACCGGCATCGGCCCGCCGGTCCGCACGGCCTTGATGAACGCGGCCAACTCGGCGTTCTGGCCCTTGTCCCGGGCCTTGGGCAGCCGCGAACTGACCCACTTCTTGCGGCCGTAGACCGAGGCGCGGACGAAGTCGTCGAGCCGCAGCACCTTGCCGTCCGCGACCAGGTCCAGCGTCTCCTTGGGGAAGCCGGGCGCGCCGGTGGTGACGTAGCTGATGGTGGCGGTGGACCCGTCCGGGTAGCGCAGCACGACCTGCAGGTCCTCGTTGCCGGACGCGGCGACCGCGTACACCGAGACCGGGTCGGCCTCCAGCAGCCAGCTCGCGGTGTCGATGAAGTGTCCGCCCTCGCCGGCGAACCGCGAGCCCTCGGTGCCCTGTTGGAGATACCAGCTGCCGTGCTGCAGCCGGCCCGCGTTGACCAGGTAACGCAGGCTCGCCGGACCGGTCCGGGCGCCGAACCGCTTCCTGGCCTCCTGCAGCAGCGGCGCGAACCGGCGGTTGAAGCCCACCTGGAGCCGGTCGTTGCCGGACTCCTCCACCGTTGCGAGTACGCCGGCCAGCTCGTCCTCGGTGAGCGCCAACGGCTTCTCCACGAACACCGTCTTGCCCGCCAGCAGTGCCTTGCGGGTCAGTTCGGCGTGCGAGCTGTGCCGGGTGACCACGAACACCGCGTCGATGGACTTGTCGCCGAGCACCGCGTCGAGATCGGTGGTCGCCTCGGCGAAGCCGAACTTCCGCTGCGCGTTGGCCGCGGACAGCGCCGTCGTGGTGACGACGGTCGACAGCTCGACGCCCTCGCGCTGAGCCAGGTGCGGCAGCAGCATCGACGTCGCGTAGTTTCCCGCGCCGACGAACGCGAGGCGCACCGGCGTCTTGGCGGCCCGGGCCGGACTCGGCTTCATGCTTTTAGTGGACACAGCCACCGTGGGCACGGCCACCGCCGGAGCCTTCGCTTCCTCCGCGTCCCCCGTGTGCTCGGGGTACCGGAACAGCACGGCCACGGCCTTCAGGTCGCCGTCCTTCAGGCGCTGGTACGTCTCGACCGCGTCATCGAAGTCGGCGATGTGGGAGACCAGAGACTCCACGTCGACGCCGCCGCGGGCGACGAGGTCGAGGAAGCACGCCAGGTTGCGGCGCTCGGTCCAGCGCACATAGCCGATCGGGTAGTCCCGGCCTTCCAGCTCGTACTCCGGGTCGTAGCGCCCTGGGCCGTACGAGCGCGAGAAGCGGACGTCGAGCTCCTTCTCGTAGTACGCGTTCCACGGCAGGTCCAGGCGGCACTTGCCGATGTCGACGACGCGGCCGCGGTCCCGGCAGAGCCGGGCGGCCAGCTCGACGGGCTGGTTGCTGCCGCCTCCGGCGGCCAGGTACACCTGGTCCACGCCGTGCCCGTCGGTGAGTTCGGCGACGGCGTTTTCCACGCCCGCGGACGCGGGATCGCCGCAGGCCGCGGCGCCCAGGCGCTCGGCGAGCTCGCAGCGCGTCGGGTCGGGGTCGGCCCCGACGACGCGGACGCCCGAGGCGACGAGGAGCTGCACGACCAGCTGCCCGATCAGGCCGAGGCCGATGACAAGGGCCACCTCGCCGAGCTGCGGCTCGCCCTGGCGGACGCCCTGCATCGCGATCGACCCGACGGTGCCGAAGGCCGCGTGCTGCGGGGCGAGGCCGTCCGGCACCGGGGCGTAGAGGTTCTTCGGCACCCAGTTGAGCTCCGCGTGCAGCGCGTGCTCGTTGCCGGCGCAGGCCACGAGGTCGCCGACCTTCACATCGTCGATTCCGGTGCCGACCTGCTCGACCACCCCGCACAGCGAGTAGCCAAGGGGTGTGTAGGAGTCCAGCTTGCCCATCACCTTGCGGTAGGTGGCGGGCAGCCCGTTGGTGGCCACGCTCTGCATGACCTTGGCCACCTGGTCCGGCCGTGAGCGGGCCTTGCCCAGCATCGACATGCCGGCCTCGGACACCTTCATGAGCTCGGTCCCGGTGGAGATCAGCGAGAAGGCACTGCGGACGAGCACACCGCCCGGCTTGCACCCCGGCACCGGAACGTCGAGCACCGCCAGCTCGCCGCTCTTGTAGTTCTGCACAACCTGTTTCACCCGAAGTCCCCTATTTCTAAGCCGTTTTCTACGCCGCCGAGCGAGCGCCCTGGCCGGACCCGGAGGTCGCGTCGCGGTACCAGTACTCGAGGGTCAGCACATGCCACAGATGCTTGGAGAAGTCCTGCTGCCCCGCGGCGTCCTCGGCGACCATCCGCGCCAGCGCGTCGCGGCGCAGGAACCCGGAGCGCACCAGCTCGCCGTCGTTGACCACCTCGCGCACCAGCGGTGCCAGGTCCCGGCTCATCCAGGCGCGCAGCGGGGCGCTGAACAGGCCCTTGGGTCGGTAGACGATCTCCCGGGGCAGGACCGAGGTGGCCGCCTCCTTGAGGACGGCCTTGCCCTGTCGTCCGGCGATCTTGCGATTGCCGGGCACGGCGAACGCCGCCTTGACCACCTCGACGTCCACATACGGCACCCGTACCTCGGTCGACGCGGCCATGCTGGAGCGGTCCGTGTACGTGAGGTTCAGGCCCGGCAGGAACATCCGGGCGTCGGTCAGGCACATGCGGTTGACGAAGTCGTCGAGGTCGTTGTCCTGGTAGACGTCCGCATGTTCGCTCAGCACGTCCTCGGCCGTCCCGGCCAGGTCCGGACCGAGCAGGGCGAGCAGCTCGTCCTGGTCGTACATGGTGTAGCTGCGCCGGAACGCGGTCTCCTCCGGCAGATCGGCGAAGGAGAGGAACCTCTTCGCGAAGCGCACCGACCGGTACCCCCGGCGGGACGTGGCGACCGGCAGCCGGTCCACGACCCCGGACACCCCGCGGCGCAGTGGCCGCGGGACGCGCTGGTAGCGCAGCGCGATCAGGTTGGCCAGGTGCTTGCGGTACCCGGCGAACAGCTCGTCGGCCCCCATCCCCGAGAGCATCACCTTGACCCCGGCCTCCCGGGCGGCCGAGCAGATCAGGTACGTGTTGATCGCGGCGGGGTCGCCGATCGGCTCGTCCAGGTGGTACGTCATCTGCGGCAGCAGGTCGAGCACGTTCGGGGCGATCTCGATCTCGTGCAGGTCGACGCCGAACCGCTCGGCGACCTGCCGGGCATAGCGCAGGTCGTCCGGCATCGCCTCGAACTTGGCGTCCTCGGCGCGGAATCCGATCGTGTAGGCGGAGATCCCGGGTTGGTGGCGGGCCGCAAGGGCGGTCAGGTAGCTGGAGTCGAGGCCGCCGGAGAGGAAGGTCGCCACGGGTACGTCGGAGAGCAGGTGGCGCCGGGTCGACTCCTCGACGATGGCGGCCAGGTCCGGCTGTTCACCGCTGCGGGCTCGCTCCCGACCCTCGGCGGCGACGTCCTTCAGGTTCCAGTAACTGCCGTGCTCCACCCGGCCGTCGGGCCGGATCCGCAGCCAGCTGCCCGGCGGCAGCTTCTCCGCCTCGCGGAACGCGCAGCGCGAGTCCGGCACCCAGTAGTAAAGGAGCGAGGCCACCAGCGCCGCATGGTCCACCTCCAGCGATCCGCCGGTCGCGGCGGCGAGCGCCTTGAGTTCGGAGGCGAACACCAGGCCCTCGCCGCGCCGGAGCAGGAACAGCGGCTTGATGCCCAACTGGTCGCGGGCGAGCACCAGTTCACCGGTGCGCTCGTCGAAGATGCCGAACGCGAACATGCCGCGCAGCCGGGGCAGGCAGTCCGTGCCCCAGCGCCGCCAGGCCTCAAGGAGCACCTCGGTGTCGGAGGTACCCCGGAAGCGTACCCCGGCGGCTGCCAGCTCGGCCCGCAGCTCGGGCGCGTTGTACAGCTCGCCGTTGTACGTCAGGGCGAGGCCGTCCGAGACCATGGGCTGGGCGCCGGTCTCGGACAGGTCGATGATGGCCAGCCGACGGTGCCCGAGCTGCACTTCGCCGCCACCGACGGGGTGGCCGTAGCGGCCCGCCCCGTCCGGGCCGCGGTGGGCGAGGGTGTCGGTGAGCCGGTCGGTCACGACCTTTCCGTCCGGCCATCGGTAAGTACCTGCGATGCCACACATGTCCTACCGCACCTCCTGGTCGTTGTCCGGACCCTGTGCGGCCCACACCGGCAGCCGTTCCGTCCGCCGCCCGCTCATCCCGTTCTGCCGGGCCGGTATCTCGCTGCGGCCGCGCAGCGCGGTGTGCAGCCCGTCCCACAGCGTGCCGTCGGTCCGGTCACGCGGATCGGGGTCGATCAGCACCACACCGATCACGGGTATGCGCTGGTCCGCGAGCTGCCGCGCCACGGTGTGCAGCCATGCGGCGCTGCCGTGCCCGGCACGCACGACGAGCACTGTCTGGGTACCGAGATACCGGAGGTCGGTCCATGCCGTGCCGGGCGCCACCGTGCCGACGCCGATCCGGCGTCCCTGAGGCGACACGGTCTCGGCACGCTCGCCGCTGACCACGGTCGGGTCTCCCGGCTTCGGGCGGCGCTTGGCGAGCTGCGGGCCGGGCAGGCCATCGATGACGACCACTGGCCCCTCCTCCGCCAGTGCCCGGGCGAGGCTCAGGGCGATCCCGCTCGTGCTGCGCGCGCAGCCCAGTTCCAGCAGCGACAGCGGCTCCGCGGAGCCGCGCACGGTGCGGGCCAGCGTCGTGGTGAGCCGTTCGCGTTTCACCCGGGTTCGTCGGCGCTGCCACGGCCTCCCCGACCGGCGGGGCAGCTCTGTGATGACCGAGGCGCCGAGGTTCGCCGCGATGTCCCGGCGCAGCACGGGGCGGTCCGCCACCACCACGCCGACCGCGGCCAGCGCGAGCCCGAGGAAGAGCCCTAGGACGAGTCCGATCACGGCGTTGGTGACGGCGGCCTTGGGCAGGGAGTGCCGCACCGCGCGCGGGGCGTCCACGATCTGCGTGCCGGCGATGAGCTGGGGCGTGCCGATGCGCGCCTCCTCGGCGCGCTGGGCGAAGTCGGCGATCCGCGAAGTGAGTTCGGCCCGGCGGGCGAAGAGCGACTCGGTGCTCGCCGACGCTTTCGGGTTGCTGTCCGGCGATCGGCCGCCGATCTCCTTGTTGACGTCGGCGAGCTCGTTCTGCATGCGATCACGCTGGGCGATCAGGCCCTTGGCCTCGGCGTCCGCGATGTCCCGTATCCGCTTCGCATGGTCCGCGACGAACGCATCGGCCAGTGCCTTGGCCCGGGCCACCGCTTCCGCGTCGGTGGCACCTGTCACATCGATCTGGAGCACGTTGTTCGACAGTCCCGTGCCCCGGTAGTCCTTCATGAAGTCTTCCGCTTTTTCCGGGGACTTGAGGGACCGCAGGGCCTGGTCGGCGATCCGCGTGGTCCCCAGCAGCTGGACGTCGGTACGGATCAGCGTTCCGGTGTCGTTCGGCTGGTCCTCCTGATGCGCGACCAGCACCTTGGTCACCGCGGCCGGCGCCGGCGGCATCAGGACCGCCACCGCCGCGCCGATCAGCAGTCCGAGCAGCGCCATCGCGGACCAGAGACGGCGGCGCCTGCGGACCGCCACCACCAGCGCCTGCAGGTCGATGAGCGGGGCGGCGGCCGACGACTCCGAAGTCGTGCTCGTCGTCATGCTGAACCTCCCGTCGCATGGCCGCGAACCGCGAACGTCAAAGTGGCCTCGTCCGAAGGAAGGCCGGGAGTCCGCCCGTCCGAAGGAAGGTCGGCAGTCCGCGTCGGACCGCTGCGGACCGCGGCGGCGACGACGATGCCGACGACCTCGTGCCTGCCGTCCGCACACGCCTCGGCGATGCCGACGAGCTCCTCCGCGGTCCAGCTGCCCGCGCTGAGGACGACCAGGGCACCGGACTCCGTGTTGCGGTCCGGCACGATCGGCCGGTCCACCGAGACCTCCACCACCCGCAGCAGCGGATCGCTCTTGGCCTCGGCGACGAGCTGCCCGGCGGCCCGGCGGGCGACCTCGTCGCCTTCCGGTACGACGACCAGCAGCCGCCGGGGGGCCGGCAGCTGTTCCCGGAGGCGAGCGCACACCCGCTGGTAGCGGATCCGCCTGTCGGCCTCGTCGCCGGACCTCTGCGGGGTCGGTATGTCCCACCGGGTGTCGACGCCGAGAAGTCGGCGGATCCGGGCCCGTCGGCCACGGCTTTCCGGCCGGTCCGCGCGCCGTTCACCGGGCACGTCGACGGTCCCGAGCAGCGCCGAGCCCAGCGCCGCGGCGATCCCCGGTTCGGTGCGCAGCCGACGGCTCACCCGTGCGGCGGCGAGATGGCCGATGACCCCGAGCAGGAAGAACAGCAGCGCCCCGCCGACGATGAGCTGCATCCTCGTCGGCGCTGCCGCGCCGGTCGGCCGGGGCGACGGCCCCATGACGACCATGCTGGCCTTGTTGGTCGCCGGGTTGGCCTCCTCCAGCTTCTTCATGGCGTCCTGCAGAGAGGTGCGCAGCTTCTCGAGCTCGGTGCGGGCCTGCACGCTCTCCACGGTCTGCCCCGGATTGGCCGCATTGGCCAGGTCGGTGATGCGGCGGTTGGTCTCCGCCATCTTCTTCTGCAGCGCCTCGGTCTCCGTGGCCACTGCGGGGTCGGCACTGCCGCCTGCGATCTGCGCGGCGAAGGTGACGAACTGCTGGGCCACCTGGTCGGAGAGCCGCTGCGCGCGCTCCGGGGTGTCGGCTGTGCCCGAGATCTTGATGATGTTCCCGTCGGCGGCCTTGGCGCTCACTTGACTCTGCAGTTCGACGCCGCCGACGCCCTTCCAGCCGAGCGTGTCTGCCGCGCGGTCGACCACCGCCGAACTGGTCGCGATGTCCACCTGAGTCAGCAGTTCGCGCTCCTCCCACAGCCCCGGCAGCAGTACCGATGCCGACGCCGTGTACCGCGGCGGAAACACCAGCACCGAGCTGCCGTAGCCGACGAGCGCACCCACCACGGCGAGTACGGCGAGAAGCCGCCACCGCCGACGGAGAATCCGTCCGATCGTGACCAGGCGGATCGTGTCATCACTCAATGGCGCGGCCTCTTCCCCGTACGGACCGGCCCACCTGCCGACACCGGAGCATGGTCCCGGCAGGCGGCGGCGTAGGCGGCGAGCAGCGACGCTTGCGAGTTGCGCCAGGAGAGCGGGCCGCTGATCCGCTCCTGGCCGATCTTGCCCATCCGGGCCCGCTTCTCCGGATCGTCGAGGAGCAGCGCGATGAGCCCCGCGAACTCGGCCTCGTCGTTGGCGGGCGCGTAGAGGGCGGCGTCACCGGCGGAGACGCGCGCCTCCCGGAGGTCGAACGAAACGATCGGCCGCCCCATCGCCATGTACTCCAGGACCTTGTTCATGGTCGACACGTCGTTGAGCGGATTGCGCGGGTCGGGGGAAAGGCACACGTCTGCGGTGGACAGGTAGCGCACCAGGTCGGCGTCCGGAATGCGCCCGGTGAACTGCACCTGCTCGGAGAGACCGAGCCGCCCGGACAGCTCCACCATTGCGTCGAAGGCGTCGCCGGAGCCGACGAACACCGCATGCCAGTCGGTCCGTCCGAGCTCGTCGCGCAGCTTCGCAAGGGCCCGCAAGGCGTAGTCGACGCCGTCCTGAGGGCCCATGACGCCGAGGTAGCACAGAAGATGGGGCTTGCCGCGCTTCAACTCCGGCTCGGGCGGCACCGGTTGGAACCGGTCGACCTGGGGCGCGCTGCGCACCACGAAAACGTCCTCCGGCCGCTTGCCGCCGCGGAGCAGCGCGACGTCCCGGTAGCTCTCGTTCGTGGCGAGCACGATGTCCGCGGCCCGGTAGGTCCGCCGTTCCAGCGCGCACACGCCGCGGTAGAGCAGATCCTTGCCGCGGTCGAACCGGGAGAGGTACAGCTCGGGTACCAGGTCGTGCTGGTCGAAGACGAACCGCGCGCCGCGCCGCTTCAGCCACAGTGCCGGCAGGAACAGCAGGTCGGGCGGGTTGCAGGCGTGGACCACGTCGACCGGGCCGACCTTGCGGGCCAGCCGGGCCGTGTGCCACAACGCCGATCCGTACTCCTTCAGGTAGCCGGCCGGCCCTCCGGTGGCCGCGCGCAACGGGTAGCGGTGGATCCGCACCCCGTCGATCACCGCCTCCAGCTCCGTGTCCCGTTTCTCCCCGCGGGGACAGATGACGTGCACCTCCCAGCCCGCGTCGCGCAGCGTCGTGCACTCCTGCCACACCCGCCGGTCGAACGGCACCGACAGGTTCTCCACCAGGATCAGCGCGCGCCGGTCCGGCCCGTCGCCGCTGGTTGCGTTACCAAGCAAGGCCCATGTACCCCGGTTCGGTCCGGCGCGCCTCGGCGTCGGGAAGGCGGATGAGGTCGACAATCACCGGGCCGTCGCCATGGGGCAGCGCCGACAGCACGGCCGGATCCCTGGTCCCGACCAGGCACACCTCGGCGTGCTCGAGCACCTCGTCGACGGAGTCTGCGAGCAGCTGCGCGAGGTGCGGCAGCCGGCTCTCGATGTACTCGCGGTTCGCGCCGAGCAGCCGGGAGAGGCTCACATTCGCGTCGTAGATCTTGAGGTCGTAACCCTTGCCGAAGAGCCTCTCCGCCAGCTCGACGAGCGGGCTCTCGCGGAGGTCGTCGGTGCCGGGTTTGAAGGACAGCCCGAACAGGCCCACCCGGCGCTTGCCGGTGCGCTCGACCAGGTGCACAGCGCGCTGCAGATGGTCGGAGTTGGAGGCCAGCACGTGGGAGAGGATGGGCACCGAGACGTCGGCCCGCTGCGCCGCGTGGACCAGGCTCCGCAGGTCCTTGGGCAGGCAGGAGCCACCGAAGGCGAAGCCGGGCCGCAGGTAGGCGGGGCTGATGTTCAGCTTGCGGTCGGCCAGGAACACGTCCATCACCTGGTGCGAGTCCACCCCGAGCGCCTGGCACACCGCGCCCAGCTCGTTCGCGAAGCCGATCTTGAGGCCGTGGAACGCGTTGTCCGCATACTTGATCGCCTCGGCCGTCGGGACCGGCACCCGGAACACCTCGCCGGGCAAGCCGTCGTACAGCGCCATCACCGCATCGCCGCTTGCCGGGTCGAGCTCGCCGATGACGGTCTTGGGCGGGTCGAAGAAGTCCCGCACGCTCGTGCCCTCGCGCAGGAACTCCGGGTTGACCGCGACCCCGATGTCCACCCCGGCCGTGCCGCCGACGTTCTTCTCCAGAATCGGCACCAGCAGATTCAGGCAGGTGCCCGGCAGCATGGTGCTGCGGAACACGACGGTGTGCCGCCCGCCCCGCTCGGCCAGCGCGGCGCCGATCTGCTCGGTGACCCGCTCCAAGTACGTGGTGCACAGGCTGCCGTTGGGCTCCGACGGCGTGCCCACGCAGACCAGCGACACCTCGCTGTCCATGATCGCCTCGCGGACGTCGCCGGTAGCGCGTAACGCTCCGGTCCGCACGACCTCGGCGATGAGCTCGCCGATCCGCTCCTCGACGACCGGGGCCTTGCCGTCGTTGACCAGGTCGACCTTCACCTGGTTCACGTCCACGCCGATGACCTCGTGACCCATGCTGGCCAGGCACGCGGCCGACACGCAGCCCACGTAGCCGAGCCCGAAAACGCTGATCCTCATGACCCGTTCCTCCCCCCGGGCAGGCCCTTGTGGCCTGCGGTCCCCCAAGTCAGGCCCTTGTGGCCTGCGGTCGGCACGCCGGCCGGACGACGATTTCCGCGCATCAGTAGGCCCCCTGCCCATAGACCACCGCACGCAGCGTCTTCCACAAGATCACTGTGTCCAGGGCGAGCGACCAGTCCTCCACGTACCGCAGGTCGAGCCGGACCGCCTCCTCCCACGACAGGTCGCTGCGTCCGCTGATCTGCCACAGGCCGGTGAGTCCGGGCTTGACCAGCAGCCGCCGCCGGATGTCCGGGTCGTACGCAGCGCACTCCTCCGGTAACGGAGGCCGCGGACCGACGAGCGACATCGATCCGGTGAGCACGTTGAAAAGCTGCGGGAGCTCGTCGATCGAGTACCGGCGCAGCACTGCTCCCACCCGGGTCACCCGCGGATCCCGGCGGAGCTTGAACAGCGGGCCGGCACCCTCGTTGCGGTCGGCCAGCTCGGCACGTGCCCCGTCAGCCCCGGCGACCATGGTGCGGAACTTGAGAATGGTGAACTCGCGGCCGTCCTTGCCGACCCTGCGCTGGCGGTAGAACGCCCCACCCCGACTGTCCACCAGCACGAGCAGCCCGACGAACACCATCAGCGGCGCGAACAGCATCAGCAGGACCGCCGCGCCCATCCGGTCGACGACCCCTTTGATTGCCCGGCGGCCCCCGCTGAAGGTCGGCATGCTGACCCTCAGCAGCGGGATCCCGAGCACCGCGTCGACGTGCAGCCGCGGGCCGGCCACCTCCATCAGCACGGGGGCCACCACCATCTCGGCGTCGGTGCCTTCGAGGTTCCAGGCCAGCCGCTGCAGCCGGTCCGGTGACCAGTGCGGGTCCGCTGTGACCGCGACGACACGGTAGCCGTCGCCGTGGACGTGCTTGGCGACGTCCCCCAGTCGGCCGACGACCGGCACTCCGTCCAGTAGGTCACCGTCGAGCCCGGGACCGTCCGTCGTGCACACCGCATCCACCCGCCAGCCGAGGTGCGGGAACTTGCGGGTTCGGGTGATCAGGTCGCGCACGGTGGCCGGGCTCCCGGCAGCCAACACCGGTCTCAGGCACCGTCCTTCCTTCCGCTGTTTGTGCAGCGAGAGGCGCAACAGATAGCGCGCGGTCATGGTGACGAGCGCGATCGCGGGGATCGCGACGAAGATCCAGAGCTTGATGTTGCGCGAGGTCAGGGCGATCCCGCCGAGCGCCAGTACGACGGTCGCCATGAACAGTGAGCGTCCGAGCCGGCGGAATTCCTCGGCGCCCTGGCCGAGCACGGCCGGAGCCCACGACCGGCTCACCGCAAGCGCCCCCAGCACCAGCAGCTCGGTGCCGAATGCGAGAATTCCCCACTTCTCGTGCCAGTTGGCCGCGTCCCGGGCCCCGAAGAAGTTGCCGATCGCCCCCACCACGAAGGCGGTGGCCACGGTATCGCTGGTGATCACAGTACGGCGGTACCGCTGCTCCCAGTCGATCGCGGGCTGGCTGATTGCCCCGTTCGTCAGACGCCCGATCGCCGACGGAAACGGGCTGACTCTTCCCCCATGCCGCACAGAACCCCCCCAGGTCCCCAGTGGTTCGACGTGTTCGCCCAGCACTGTTCCTCTCGGGAGGCCCCCGCCCCCCGATGCCGCGCTGTTCCTCCCCTCGGGAGGCCCCCGCCTCCCGCGCCGCGCTGTTCCTCCCCTCAGGAGGCCCCCGCCCCCGCGCCATGCTGTCCCGTGCATGACATACCGGCTATTACAGAGCTACTTCAACAACCCACCCTGGCGGCTGCAGGCTCGCATGTCCTGCCAGACTCTCGAGGCGCGCGGGAACCCGTCGAAACCTCGGGTGCTCCCCGCACCCAAGGCCCCTCTCGGGCTCCAAGAATTGATCACCCACACGTCCGGCGCCGGGGAAGCGACTGCTGGCTTTCCGTAGCGCCGGACCTATAGATCATCATTCGTCGCCTCGTGTCCGAACATGTGAAGCACGGGTCAATCTAGACCATCGGGGCCGGAATGAAGAGAGGATGTGTGTAATTCGTGTTGAGGCTTTGAGACTTGATCCACCGATCGGTGACGGCCCATGGGTGCCTTGACGCCACCGCGCGCTCCAGCAGCTCGCCCGGCCCCCGGGCGCGGCTTCTACGCGGTAGTGATCGCGAGCTGCAGCGGGCCTTCTACGGCGCCCAGTTCGCGTCCAAGGGCGAGCGCAACCGCCTCAAGGTCCGGGTGCATGCGGCGATGTCGGCCCAGGCGCTGATGGAGGGGCCCCAGGTCTCCCCGGTGCGGCGGGCCGCGACATCGAGGCGGCTCAGGGGCCGGTAGGTGGTGACCAAGGCGGGGCCGACGAGCTCGTCGGCCGCTCTGGGCGAGGCGCTGGTGTGGAGCGCTGGTGCGATCCGGTGGTTCAGCGGGTGACCAGCAGGCCGCGGCCGCGCAGCACCCACCGCTCCAGCGGGCTGAAGATCAGCAGGTCGATGGCGATGCCGACGAGCAGGATCAGGAAGATGGCCAGGAACACCTGCGGCATGCTGGAGTTGTTGCGCCCGTTCTCCAGCAACTGGCCGAGTCCGACGCCGAG